>JAUWHQ010000225.1 GCA_030605805.1 Methanosarcinales archaeon
ATAAAAAGTCTGTTCCACATGAAGAAATCGATAGAAGTTTCTTTTTTGATGGAAAACGAGAGGAGTAGCACGTGTAAGAAGTTATTTATAGGGGGACAAAGAAGAATTTAGGTGAGAATCTGAAGAACATAGGTTATAAAAACATTACTCTCTCTTATACAACAAAACCAGCAGAACCAAAACCACCAGTCAGGCTTTCGGTAACAAATGATTTTGAAAGTGAGATTACCGCTGGAGCATCTACCGTAATTGGTATGTTCATTGATAATTATGGCACCGGCGATGCAAAAAATGTTAATGTTACTGAGGAAATTCCTGGTGGTTTTAATGTGACATTTGTTTCCGCCGGTGGAACGTTTAACACCGCTACTAATATCATTACGTGGGAAATACAGAGTATAGGCTCTGAAGACTTCAAGATGCTGAATTACGAGTTAGTTGCTCCACAAACAGCGGGAAATTACACGATAAACACGACCATCGAATACACTGATGAAAATGGAACTGTTTATCCAGCGATCAATATAAGTAAATTTATTATAGTTAGTGGCGCAGCCCTACCTGACCTGACCCTTACCAGCGAAGACATCTGGTTCATTCCCCCAGCATCAAGTTCTACATCACCATCTTCGCCCGGGCAAACAACGCTCACAAAAGATATTCACAAGCCAAAATCGGATCCAAACATCCTTAAAAATGTAAAGAGCGCACAGCCATACAAGGAGATTGGTCCCAGAGAGGTAATGAGTTCATCAGATACACCAACTTTCACTATTGAAAATCTGACGTATCCAGCCACTGAGAACCCAAACCAGACTTTCCAGGTTACTGTGGATACAAACTACTCATTTAACGCAACAACCGATATATTTGTAGGTATATGGGATTATGATGCATGGGATTACATTGCAGAAACACCCGATAACGAAACGCTTTCCGGAACCGGAAGTAAGTCCTACACCTTCAATTTGACCGCACCACCATCCGGAATAATGCACCTATCAGCAGACGCGTGTTATGGGGATTGCGATTATGTATACTATAGAGATTTTGAGGTAACTATAAGCACACAAAGCTTCACCATCGAAAACCTGACATATCCACCTACTGTCGATCCAAACCAGACATTTCAGGTCACGGTACATACCAACTACTCATTTGAGAATATAACCTATATATACGTAGGTATATGGGACTACGATGCATCTGAGTATATCGCAGGAACACCGATTCCCGAGACAACGCTTTCTGGCAGTGGCAATATATCTTATACGCTCAATTTGACTGCACCGCTATCTGGAATAATGAACCTATCAGCAGATTTATGCTATTGGGATGATGAATGGAATCTTTCAGATTACAGAGACTTTGATGTGAATATAAGTGCAGAAGAACCAGATTTCACGATCGCTGCAATCCCCACATCTCAAACGGTTTCACAAGGAGATCCAGCACCGTATACAATCTCATTAACCTCCCTGAATGGATTCAACTCGCCAGTAACTCTAAGTGTCTCAGGACTGCCAACTGGAGCAACAAGCATTTTTGATCCGAACCCTGTAACACCTTCAGACTCAGCAACCTTAACCATAAACACCTCAACAACTACACCAACCGGCAACTACACATTAACTATCACTGGTATTGGCGGCGAGATAACACACCGGACCACGGTTGCTCTGAATATAACAGCAACGGGCGAGGGAAATATAACCACAATCTCAGCAACAATCCACAACATCGGAACCGCTGACGCAAATAATGTTACCGTGCAGTTCTTTGATGGCGACCCGGATGCAGGTGGAATTCAGATAGGCGATGATCAAATAATAGCTTCGATACCTGCGGGTGGAGAGGGGACGGTTTCTGTTGATTGGACTCCCGAGACCAATGCCCATGCTATCTATGTGTGGGTGGATCCTTTTGATTCAATTCAAGAAAGCAACGAGGAAAATAATATCGCATTCAATACAATTCTATTAGGGATCAAGGGTGACCTCAACAACGACGGCAAAATCACCCCCGCAGACGCCGCGATCACACTTGCAATCGCAGCCGGTGGCTACCCGCTCGATGCCGCAACGCTCGCCGCCGCGGACGTGAGCGGTGACGAGCAGGTCACATCCCTCGATGCGCTGATGATCGTGCAGGCGGCGACTGGGAATATAGAGTTATGATCTGTGATGATCAGCAAAGAACCTGAAATCTCACAGAAAACAGCCACAACATAAATTTAAGCAAGTTCCCGGATGAATTATCTTTCATGCTCAACATCCATGACCTCTCATCCGAGTTCGAAGACCGGAAATCCGCGATCATAAACTACGAACGCGAGACATCAGGCGAACTTGCTTGGTACAGAAAAGCACTCCCGAATCTGGACTGCGCGGATGCGTCCTTAAACAGCACTCTTCCGCAGTACAGCGGCGCAAAGCTCTTCGAGGCAGGAGTTGCCATCAGACGCTTCCGTCCAGCCACATCATGGAAGAATCGAGAGGATGCGATCAGTTGGGTGGATGGGGTGCTTTCCGGCGTCACCGTCGGATCGGCGGATGGCAGCCAGATTTATCCTGACAAGAACTACGGTCTCCCGATCGCAGCCGTGCAGGTCGGAAGCGTATACAACAGGCACACGACAGACCGCGAGTACGCCCAGGAAACAAGCGCAAGCCTGATCACCCCTGACGAATTTGCGGACGCGGGGGTGTATGCGTACGGAAAGGAGTTTGTCGATGCCAGACGCTTCGCTCTCGAATGCGACGCCTTAATCGACCTGATGCGCACGAACGATTCGGTCTACCTGCTGCTCGACGGAACGCTGATACTATCCCACATCAACGTCTTGAGCAAGAATCTGAGGGATATCTACCTCGATGCGCTGATGAGGCTGCTTGACGCATCAAAAGAGACGAAAAACCCGATAATCGGGTATGTGGATGTGAGCGTGCAGAGAGACATCGTAACCCTGATGCGCCACATTTACCGCCTGAAAGAGACGAAAAAACTCTTTGACCCGGTGTTGTTCGCAGATGAACTGAACTGGGGCGACCGGACAAAGGCGTTCATCTGTAATCGGGACGACCGCCGCGGCGCGGACAGTCCGTCGGTTCTCGATACATATATCAGGTACCGGGACAGTATCGCTTTCTTTTACATGCGGATGGGCGATCTGCCGAGCCGGATCGAGTTCCCGGTCTGGGCTGCGGATGATGCGGGCGAGATCGACCGCATCGCAGATATCGTCCGTGCGGAAACGATCCTGCGTGGCAGTTATCCTGATATCCTGATGATCGCACACAGAAACGCAGTGGTCACGACAAAAGAGCATGAGGTGTTCTACAGGATGCTGAGCCGGTTCTGCAAAGAGCACGGGATTGTTACGCACACCGGGGCAAAACAGGGGTATAAGGCACGGGAGAGCGGTTCTTCTTCGAGGATCAGGGTTCAGTCACCATAAAAACCGTTCGTTCATACGCACTTCTCCAGCGCATCGATCATATCTCTAAATGTGAACCGCTCTGGCATGACACGCACCTTCACACCGTACTTTTGCAGCGTCTCGGCTGTCGGAGGTCCGATCGCAGCGACGATTCGCTCATTCAGCATATCCACGACCCTGGATTCACCATCCATGCTGCGTGCGACCTCCATGAAATTGTGAACGGTCATCGCGCTGGTGAATGCGAACGCATCGACCCTGCCTGCGAGAGCCTCCCTGATCAGCCGCTGCTGCCTGCCGTCATCCGGAAGTACCAGTCTGTACACCACAGTCTCATGCACCGTGGCAGCAGCACGCCCCGAGAGCGTTGTGATCAGCGCAGGATCGCCGTGCGCACTCCGCACCACCTCGATGACCTGGAGATCCATATCATCGATCTTGCCGAGCATCTCTGCGATCCCTTCCGAACTGAAGGAATCCGGCATCATGGAAACATCGATATTCTGCTTTTCAAGTGCTTTCTTCGTCTTCGACCCGATGGCAACGACGCACGTCCTGTTCAACGCACGGATAAATCCCGAAACATCATCGATCTTCTGCAGCGTGAATGCGATGCCGTTTGCGCTGGTGAATATCACGATGTCTGATTCGTGCGCAAGCACGCGCTCCACAAACCCATCGAAACGGTTGTCGTGATGGTTCGTAAGCTTGATCATCGGCGCTGCGATCACATCAAACCCGTGCGAACGCGCAAGTTCAATCGAGGAATTAAGATGCATGTCAGGACGCATGATCGCAACGACAGGTCTGTTCATGGTGGTGGTTTTGGTTCGGCTGGTAAAATGTCTTGTGGTTTTCGGGATTTTTTGGAACTTTCGGGATGGTTGTGGGTGGCTGACGAGCCATCGGTGGTCCCACACCCGGCACCGGAAAATAAGCCATTAAATCAGCGGATCACTCAATCGAGATCGTAATACATCAACATATCATAACCCGGGCGCAGCTCAAATTCCATGTTTGAATATCTCCAGTGAAGCGTGATATTGTATCGTTCTTCCTCAGGAATGATGATAATATCAGCGCTCGAGTGCTCAGGAACGCTATGCATATATCCGCAAGCCCCGTAGTTCCGCATGTACCACGGCAGGGGCCAGTAATCGTTTTCCGGAGCTGCTACCAGTATGCTCGTGTCGGAATCGCCCCTGACCCGCTGGTCAACGAAATCGACCACATCGAGCACCTCTGCCGTGGTCTGCACATAGATCAGCCCGTGCACAGGTATGCCGTGTACCACGATCTCGTCTGATGCGGTGTTTTCACAATAATTTATATATATACTTTGTTGGATAAACAATCCTGCCATGAGCACAACAGCCACCATAATCGCGGTTTCGACATTTCTCGGCTTCTGTGGGAGTGTTGGCAGTAGTTCTCCGAGATATGCGCCGGCAATCAGCGCAAACGGAAGCAGGATGTGAAGCACAAGCCATGGCACCTTCTCCTGCAGGTATGAGTACGTGATGAGCGACGCTACGCCCCAGTACAGTAGAAAGATCATAAATATATTTCTCTTTTTCAGATAGTAGACTCCGCCAGCGAATGCAAATACCGTGATTGGAAGCTCGTACCGGACAAGAATCGGGAGATAGAACGACCAGTGACCTCCGATGCGCTCGATTCTGTGCATATCTACCCAGTGGTTGATGGCGTCCGGGATCACCGAGAAGAGTGCGCCCGGATCTGTGAGGAAGTTTGTATAGAAGATCGCAAAGACGGCAAATGAGATCAGTGCGAATAATGATGCGTCGATCGCTGTAGTGGTGTTTATCTCCTTTTTGGTTACGAGATACCACAGTACAAAGAGGAAAAAGAAGCCGGCAATGATGTATGCATTCTCTTTTGTGCAGACGGCAAGCGAGCCTGCCATTGCGCCTGTGCAGATGTAGGTCAGCCTGCGCCAGTTGTCTTTATATTTTACGTATTTGACAGCGGATATGACGAAGACGAGCGAGAAGAGCGCGATGCAGATGTCGTTTCTGAAGAATCTCGAATAGTAGAGGAAAGAAGGTGAGATTGTGAGGATCGCTGCTGTGAGGA
>JAUWHQ010000110.1 GCA_030605805.1 Methanosarcinales archaeon
TGAAGAATTGCCAGGACGCCTCATCAAGATGTTCAGTTTTGTTGGCGATTCTGTGCTTGATCCGTTTCTTGGTAGCGGCACAACTTCGCTTGCCGCAAGAAACCTGAGCAGAAACTCTGTTGGGTACGAGATCAACGATGACTTTTTGCCGATCATAGAAGAAAAACTCGGGACGAAACAGAGCACCATTTTCCATAATGTGAGTTTTGAGGTGATCAGACAGGGAGCTACCGGAGTGGACTTTGAAGACGAGATTAAAAAACTGCCATACATCTTCAGAGATCCGATAAAATTCGATAAGAAAGTAGACCCAAGGAAATTGGGATTTGGATCGAAGATAGACGGTTCTCATTCAGAGAGAGAAACATATTACAGTGTAAAAGAAATAACCTCTCCGGAGATGCTGGTTTTGAGCGATGGGCTGAAAATAAAGTTATTGGGTGTGAAAGAGATGCCAGAGAAGAATAACGAAGCGATTCAATTTTTAAGAGAGAAAACTCGCGGGCAGAAGGTGTTCTTGAAATTCGACACTATAAAATACGATGTGGAAAACAACTTACTTTGCTATCTTTATTTGCAGAACAAGACTTTTTTGAATGCCCACTTGATTAAAAATGGCTTGGCTGAGGTGGACACCGCATTGGATTACAAATACAGGTCAAGATTTTTGTCGAGTAGGGTGGTGGAATAATGCCGAAAGAATGGATAATAAACCAGGCAAATATGAGATGGGGGCTAACTAGGAAAAATAAGGTGGGTGCAGTCTCTGAATTGATAAGAACATACTCCCCTAAATCCGTAGAGGATTGGGAAACGTATTATTACGAAAATGTCTATCCTAAGCGATATCTGGAAGAACTCGGGGGACGGCTCTACATAAAGATAACCGAGGTATGTCAAGCAGAGATCGAAGATGTAACAGAAGAGGATTGTATCGATTTTATTATTACTCTGGTGATCAACCGGACGTATGACGGGTATCAGAGTGAGATACAAACCATTTATGGTCAACTGCAACAGGCATTGGGGGTTAAGGTAGAACCAGCACCGGATGAATGGGATCGGGGGTATAACGTGGATTTTTTCATCAAGATAAATGAGCAATATGTCGGGCTTCAGATTAAACCCGCGGGATATGCTTATATCCCGCAGATCATCAACGAATTGAAGTTTCAGAAAGAGACACACGAAAAATTCACTGCCAAATATGGGGGTAAAGTGTTCTATATCATCTCAGTAAAGGAAGATAAAAAGAAAGTTATCCATAATCCTGAAGTAATCGAAGAAATCAGAGAGGAAATCGAAAGGTTGAAGAAAACATGATGCGACTGCGCCGCACATGAAACAACAGACCCATGCCGCCTGCGGAATACTGCTCGCATCACTGGCAGTGCATTTTTGCCAATCAGATCCGTTTATCACTCTCTTCTGGGCTGTGCTCTGGTCTGTGATCAGCGACTTCGATGTCCACATCCCGACGGTTCGACACCGCGGGATCACGCACTCGCTCGCGTTTGCACTCTTTCCCGGCGCTGTCGTGCTTGCGATTGGGCAATCCTACCTTTACGCGGCTCTTGCATCGCTCTCCATAATCCTGCATCTGATCATGGATTCGCTGAACCCGGGCGGCGTACCACTCTGGCTTCCATTCAGCACAAAGCGTGTGAGATTTCCGGTCATCGGAGGTAAAATAAAGTCTGATAACTGGTTTGCAAATATGGGCATCCGGTTTGCCGCAATCGGAGCGGCGATACTGATCATCCTCACATAATCTTCTGGAAAATCCGTGAATAGATGCCAGGTATGGCGGCGACCACAGCAACGCCGAATGCGGACGTAAGTTGTCGAGTAGAGCTCGATAGCTGCACCTCCCGCCACAGTCGGTGGCTTTGAGGTTACTATGAGCCCCCTCACAGAACCGGACGTGAGGTTTTCCCACACCCCGCACCATCTCCCGCACCCGCACCCCGATTCCCGCGAGCACAGCAACCACGAATAGCCCGAGCGTGCCGAGCAATCACGTAGATCACCAGATACACGAACAGAAAGAGCGTTCCGACCGCAGCGCCATCGAGTATCAGGAAGATTAATGCATTCACGTTTCCAGCTCTAATCGTGAACCCAATCATGAACTTAATCGTGAACCCATCTCATTCAAGTACATAGTGGATGCTCCTCCCTCTGCCCATCTGTTTTATCACTCCAAGTTCCAGCAGTTTGGAGATCTCGTCCAGTGCCGCCCGGTTTGATATCTCGAAGATCTCCCTCACATCCCTGTTTGTAATCTTTCCTTTTTCCATTATCCACTCTACAATCCTCATCTGCCTCTCGGTTAAGGCGATCTGCCCCCGCTCTTTAAGAAATTTAACATCCTTGCTCAGACCAAGAACCCTGTCCCGCACTGCCTTGATGCTCACTGCCACGCCACCCGTAAAGTACTCCAGCCAGCCTGTCAAATCCAGCGTGGTTTGGTCTACACGCCTCAGAGCCTCGTAATAACTACGCCGGTCATGGTCATAGTAATCGTCCAGGGCAAAGAATCTTTTGAGATCAAATCCCCGTTTATAGAGCGTTAAGGTTGCCATGGTCCTTGCTGTTCTGCCGTTTCCATCTATGAAAGGGTGAATCCTCGCAATCTCGTAATGTGCAACACCCGCCGCTATAACCGGATCGATCTCCTCTGCTTCTCTGGAGTTGAGCCATTCAAGAAAAGCATCGACCAACCCGGGAACCTGATCTGTTGGGGGTGGCATGAAGATGATCTCACCGGTGATCCTGTTGCCCACAAATACCTGACGATCCCGGAACGCGCCCACATCTTCAAGGTTCTCAAGCGTATCCTTTGTTACAACCCTGTGAACCTCCAAAAAATCATCTGCTGTGAAAGGAGTGTTTTTTGCGAAATCGGGTATCTTTTCCAGTGCCTCAAGATAATTCAACACCTCCTGCCTGTCTTTTCTTCTGACCATGACCTCCCTTCCAGCAGCCAGAGCACTGACCTCCTCAAAAGAGAGCGGATTCCCCTCGATAGCCGTTGATGCGTGTGCGCTTCTCAGCAAGGCATCTCTTCGTAGAGAGACTTCCCATTTGGGAATGAGTGGTGCATTCAGGATGATTGCTCGAGCATCGGCGGTAAAGGTGAGA
>JAUWHQ010000117.1 GCA_030605805.1 Methanosarcinales archaeon
GATACAGGCATAGTCTGACAACGCGGCTGAAGTGCCCCCGAATGTATCGAATCGCCGATGAAATATGCTCCATCGTCCATCTGAAGATAATTCGGAATCGCGTTTTCAGTCCAGCAACCAATCAAGAATTCGATTACGTTATCCATGCTTCTCCCTGCGTACTGCTTGGCATACGCCCTGTTAAAAGCGACATCGATCAAGTGCAGGGACGCTGGTCGCACCAGACCCTTTGATGTGTCGCGGTCCCACAAAGTCCATCTGATGGACATCATTGGCTTTAGTCGGATTCGGGCAGCGTGTATCGCTTCTTAG
This sequence comes from Methanosarcinales archaeon, assembly GCA_030605805.1. GTDB lineage: Archaea > Halobacteriota > Methanosarcinia > Methanosarcinales > Methanogasteraceae > Methanogaster_D. Next base: position 313 of record JAUWHQ010000117.1, read on the forward strand.
ATTTACATCTGATGTATCGTTTCCTCTTTTGAACCACCATACCGTTCCTTTTGATGATATGTTTGATCGTGGACAGACTTGGGGTTTCATCTTCCGAATGACCGAGCTCATGCATCCGAAATTGTATTTCATCGGCAGAAATAGCAACGATACTTTGTATCTTTGGTTTTTCACTCCATAGAGCGACTTATCAAACATTTATCACGAGTTGTTCCATCTCCGAATCGGTCTTTCTGCGAACATTCTTCGGTTGCTCTCTGATGTATCCCTGAACCACCCCCTCTTACTGCTTTTATCGAAATTGTCGTATCTTCCAATCCACTTTCGCAAGCCTTTACCCTCGATCTACCAAGACTTTTGCAGATTTTAGAGGGGCGTTCACCCCTCTGATATCGATTGACAGCAAACGATTGCGCTCCTGTTCATCTTCCGTATGCGATTCGTCTGGTTTTGCCATAATGTGATCATAGACGCATTACGGCTTTTCGACGCTCGGATCTTCAAAATTGTAAGCGATGTGTTGAGCCTTACCAATTATGCAACCGATTATCATGGTAAACGAAGCCGCTATAGTTTGTGAACTGGTGATTTATACTTCTGTATGGTCTTTGCATGATGGAATATGGCTCTGAAATTATGTAATGATGTCCATGACTAAATGCTATATTCAGCAGATATCAGATGTCTGCCGAAAGTGCTCGCAGCCAGCCGATACCTGGCTGATAAGTTCTCCCGCAGCATCGCATCGCGCCCACATGTCACCTCATCACGACCTCTCCCGGACGCGTGCTCCTCCGGGCAGCCATCATCACGCTGACATTGATGCTCGTATTAATCCCGGTATGTACGCCATCGCCCATGATCACACCAAGCTTCCTCCTGCCGGTGTCAATTGATCCGCCTTCCGTTGCCACGCGGACGTTCCTCCCATCGTGCCGCAGGTTTGCAACCTTTGTTCCGGCACCAAAGTTGCAGCCATGCCCTATGACGCTGTCTCCAAGATAACTGAGGTGCCCAATATTCGTTTTCTCCATTATAATGCTGTTTTTGATCTCAACGGCGTTTCCGATGCGCACATTATCGCCAACAGACGTGCCCGGTCTGATATAACAGTTCGGACCGATATCACAGCCGTTTCCAATGATAACAGGTCCTGTGATATACGAGCCATTTCGGATGATGGTGTCATCTCCGACCACAACCTCACCTTTCAAGGTGGCGTAGGGCTCGATCTCGCCTGAAATCTCTGTCCTGATCTTTGATAACAGAAATTCGTTTGCATCCAGCAGATTCCACGGCATCCCGATGTCGATCCATGTATCAAGCATCAGGTAGCCGACACCGGCATTATCTGATGCCAGTTTCATTATCGAGTCGGTTATCTCGTATTCGCCGCGCTTTGATCTCCATGTTTCCCGGATGCTCTCAAAGATGCTGTCTGAAAAGAGATACATCCCGGCATTCACCAGATTACTGGTTACACGCTCCGGTTTCTCAATGATTTCAACGATCCTGCCACCTGACGTCTTTACCACGCCATACCTGCTTGGATCCTCCATCTCCCTCACTGTCATCACAACATCTTCGTCGTGTTTCATCAGGGAACGAACGTCAGATGATTTGACAAGCGCATCCCCGTTCATGACGATGAATTTATCATCTACGAGATCCTGAACCGTTCCTATCGCGTGTGCGGTGCCGAGTTGCTCTTTTTGCTCCACATAATCGATATGGATTCCCAGATGCCTGCCATCGCCGAAATAATCCCGGACCACGTCGCTTCGGTACCCGACCACGCATACAAAGTCGGTAATCCCCCCGTCCCTCGCTGATCTGATGATATGCTCAAGGATCGGTCTGTTTGCGACAGGAAGCATCACCTTTGGGCGCGTTTCTGTCAGCGGGCGCATTCTTGTGCCCTCGCCGGCTGCAAGGATCACGGCTTTCATTTAGGACTCCTTTATTATTTTTTCTATTTGCAGATACAACCTCTCGACCTCATCCATTGTTTTGCCTTCGACTGTGATCCTGATCAGGGGTTCGGTGCCTGATGGTCTGACAAGCGCCCACGCATCATCATCAAGCGCGATTCTGACCCCATCGAGCGTGTTAATGTCAGTAAACTCAAGAGTGGTGCGCAGTTCTTCCTCGATCCTGCCCATAGTGTCCATATCGTCCATGCCGCCCATACCGCCGCGATATGGCAGCGTGCCCCGTTTTATCTCGTACGTGGGTAGCGATGAGATCTGGTCGCTGAATCGCCCCTCTTCCCTGCTGACCATCTCAATGAGCCTGGCTGCGGCATAGATGCCGTCCGGACAGTAGGATACTTTTGGAAATATCCATGTTCCGCTCGCTTCGCCGCCAAAGTCAGCCCCGATTCTTTTTATCTCCTCTGCAACATATACGTCTCCGACACGGGTCCTGGTTATCGTAACGCCGGGCAGCACCGCATCGATGAGCATCGATGTATCCACTGGCACGACCATCGACCGCTCTGCCTCACGCATCCCGAAGAACGCAAGTAACTTGTCGTTGCTCACGAACCGTCCGGTGTCATCGACCGCAACCATCCTGTCTGCATCGCCATCGTGTGCGATCCCGATATCCGCATGTACATCCCGCACGACCGACCGCAGGACTGCGAGATTTTCTTCTCTGGGCTCAGAGCTGCGACCCGGGAAAAAGCCGTCAGGCTGGCTGTTTAACGTGATCACGTCGCAGCCCAGTTCCCTGAGAAGATACGGCGTCGTCAGGGAGGCTGCACCGCACCCGCAGTCCACCACCACCAACATCTGCTTCTCGATCCGGGTACCTGAGAGAATCATCGATATGTGGTCAGAAACAGCGTTTTTGTCTGTCCTGACCGGATGGATGCCGTCCCACGACGTTAACTTAAAATCTGCGCCTTCGATCGATCGTTCGATCGATTCCTGCTGTCTCGAGTCAAACGCCATCCCGTCCGGGTTGAAGAGCTTGACTCCGGTGTATTCCGGCGGATTGTGCGACGCGGTGATCATGATGCCGCAGTCATGGTTCCTGCTTGCGTACGCAAGCGTCGGCGTCGCAACCATGCCCACACGCGTGACCTGGCAACCCATCGAGAGCAGCCCTGATATTGCCGCATATTCGATCATCTCTGATGATGTTCTCGGGTCTCTGCCGACCACCACATCGTGGTACTCAGATCCCACTGCCCGCCCGATGCATAATACTGATTCAGATGTGATCTCGGTATTTACGATTCCACGTATTCCGCTCGATCCGAATTTCATGATATCACTCAACCGTGACGCTCTTTGCAAGGTTTCTCGGCTTGTCGATCTCGCATCCCCTGTGGTATGCGACATAGTATGCGAATAACTGGAGCACGACAGAAGATAGTATTGGTGCGATCCATGGATCCGCGTCAGGCACACGGAGCACATAATCCACATATTTATCGATCTCGGTGTCGCTCTCGTTTGCGATGCCGATGACGGTAGCACCCCTCGCCTTCACCTCCTTGATGTTGCCGAGCATCTTCTCATGCACATCATCCTTTGTGGCGATC
>JAUWHQ010000054.1 GCA_030605805.1 Methanosarcinales archaeon
CCACTACAAGATACCGATCGGCAGAATGTATGACAAAATTAGCGATGAATATCCGTTCCACGAACAATTACCCACAGCAACCATGCCGGATGAGATCGCAGGATATGTTGTCCAGCACCGGTTCAGGAGATAGCGGTCTCATGATGAATAAAACCATAAAAGACATCAAACCAATCCTCGATGAGGCGAAAGAGAGACTTCAGGGAATTTATGGAGAACGATTGAAGGGGATAATTCTGTATGGCTCGTATGCGCGAGGGGATGCCACGGAGGGTTCTGATATCGATCTAATTCTTCTTCTGGAAGATATAAGCAATCCCATTTCCGAATTGGAAAAGTGCTCCGGAGAGATTCATCAGCTAGACTTCTTGTATGATACGGTGATCTCCATAATTCCCATCGAAGCGGATCAATACCGAACAAGGAGATTACCGATCATCCTCAATGCAAAAAGAGAGGGTATTCCAATATGAACAAAGATAACGACATCTCGGAACTTATAGAAAAGGCGAAAGAGAGTCTTGGTGCTGCGAAGAGTTTATTTAAAGATGAATTTTATGACTTTTCTGCAGGGCGGTCATATTATGCCATGTTTTATACTACCGAGGCAGTATTGCTGACCAAAAACCTATCCTTCTCGAAACATTCAGCAGTCATCGCTGCTTTTGGAAAGGAGTTCGTTAAACCGGAAATCCTGCCCAAAAAATTGCGAGAATACCTGGTCTCTGCTTTTGACATGAGACAATTGGGTGATTACGGCGCTCCCGGATCTGTGAGCGAGGAGCGGGCACAATCACTGATAGAAGAAACAAAGGAATTTATAGAGACCATTGAAGAATATCTGAGAATGGGGAAGAAATGGGGCGCAGGTGGTCGATTATTGGATTAAAATATAATTCTCAAAGTTGAGATAATAAAACCAGACCATCCTGATACCACGATCTGTTAGCACTTCCTTGAAGCTTTCACGTGCTTCTTTGACTACTGCATAGATGAGATGGAATCGAGCAGACAACAGACGCGAGAAATGTTTATGTGTGCATTGTATCACATTACTTCTAATGAAACCAAAAGCATTATTAGACACATCCTTCTGGATAAACATATATCATCTGGGATTGACTGATAAGCTATCCGATTTATTTGATGTGATCTACATAACGCCGAGGATATATGATGAAATAGAGGTTGGGAAGGCGTATAACTCCGGTGATGTTTCGCTATTTGAAGATATGCTGGGGTGTGGTAGGATTGAACTCATGAGAGTGGATGAGGAGAGCGTGATGGGGCTAAGAAACTATGTCAACTCGAGTTCCGGGGAAGCAGAATTGTTGAGCGCATTGATCAGGGAACCAACCCTTGTCCTGCTGATAGATAATTCGGATGTATTCTGGTTTATGGAGCAGAAAAATCTTACATACCTGACAACAGCAAACATAGTGATAACTCTCTTTGCAACCGGGCATCTGGACTATGCAGAATCGAGAGCGCGTTTGCGAGATTTATATGGGGTGTTGAAGAAGGGCGTGGTCGATAGTGCAATAAAGACACTTGATCACACAAAGGAGGAGAGAAAATGAGCGATACAACCGCAATAACCATTCGATTGAACGCAGATATCGATATGGCTATTGGCAGACTTGCAAAGGCAGAACACATACCAAAGAGTACGATGGCAAGGAAATTCATAGAGGAACGGCTGGAACAATACCGAATAGAGAAGGCGATCGAACTCTATGTGAATGAAAAGGGAAGTTTGAAGGAGATATCAGAGATAACAGGTGTAACGGTACGCATGATAATGAAAACTCTCCGAAAGAAGGATATACCGCTCAGGATGGGCGAGGAGGTATTTGATAGAGGGATGGAACACGCGAGGAGGGTGTTTGGGTTTTAGGTGGGGGGAATCAAATATTGCGGACGCTACTCGAGAATTTTCACAGGCGTAGATGATAAAGGGCAGATAAAAGGCGTAGATATCGGCAGGAACACTATCGAGAATCTGGGAAACGAGTTGGGGGTGCCCATCAAAGGCGCGGCATCCAATAGAGCATCACCATCCCCCCCCAAAACCAATCTCCAGTTGAAACCAAGGGGTTGCACTCAGGAACCAAAAGACTTTATCCGGCGCCGCGCAATACATAAGTTGTAGCATGTCTGACCCGATACTTGACTTATACGACCGTTTACTCGACAGATTCGGACCCCAGCACTGGTGGCCCGCCGAAACCGAGTTTGAGGTCATCGTCGGCGCCCTTCTGACCCAGCAGACCCGGTGGGAGAGCGTTGAGCAGGCGATCAGCAACATGAAGGAGCGATCACTGCTGACACCCGCCTCCATTGCACAGGCAGAACGGAGCGTGATCGAGGAATGCATCCGGTGCACAGGATTTTACAGGCAGAAAGCAGAACGATTGCAACTGTTGTCGCAGCATTTCTCTAAAAACGGAATATCCAGGATCCTTGAAAAACCGATCGACGAACTGCGAAAGGAGCTACTGTCGCTGAAAGGGGTCGGACCCGAAACCGCGGACAGCATCATACTCTATGCCGCGCACAAGCCCGTATTCGTGATCGATGCGTACACAACAAGAATCTGCAATTGCATCGGCATTGACGGCGGATATGACGCGTTGCAGAGGCACTTTGAGGACCTGCTGCCAGAAAGCGTCCCGCTGTACCAGGAGTTTCATGCGCTGATCGTTATATATGGGAAGGAGTACTGCGTGCGAAAACGGTGCGACGAGTGCATCATCTCGACAGTATAGCGGTGTGCCCGCGCACATCCTTGAGCCCAAAACCGGTTCTTGACGCGATCTCTCCGGCAATCTCTGCCGCAGAACCCGGAGCATTCTTGAGGATCCGTATCTTGATCTCGCTCTTCCCTTTCATCTGCTCTCTGATCTCGTCAACGACCCGGTCGGTAACACCATTCTTACCGATGTTGATTACAGGTTTTATATCGAGGTTGATTACAGGTTTCATTATAGTCTCTCGACGCAAAAATTAGTCAGGATAGCCCCTTTCGGCAGCTATCATTAATCACAGGTTTCATAGTAACTTCTCGACCTTCGCTGCCGACTTGGAAAGCTCAACAAGAACCAGACCAAGCCCCACCTCAGGCGCAGTCATTGCCACAACAAGCGCCTTTGGACCCGCGCCCATGCATATCAACTTACCATCGTCGGCTTCCACGATCACCCTTTTTGGTACACCCTTCCCCAGTTCGGATGAGGCTGTCTCTGCCGCACCAAGCATCGTCGCAGACATCGCAACAAAAGTCTCGGGGTCACCCTTCGCGGGCATATTCGCCTGCATGAGCAGCCCATCCCTGGTTGCTATCGCACACGCTTCGATCTCACCGACCCTTCCGAGGTCGCTTAGCACCTTTTCAAGCATCTCAGATGTCGTCATATTGAGCCTGCCTCCATAACTCGGTCAACCAGCACATCAAACGCTTCGAAGACGCCCTCGCGGGAGGTTGCAACCACTGGCATAATCGGCACATTGTGTGGCATATCGAGTTCTCCTCTGATCTCTTCCGGGGTAAGCGCACCCTCCAGATCCTGCTTGTTTGCGATGATAACGACCGGTAGTCCCATCGATTCGGTGATCTCAAGCATGTGCCTTGCGCGCGCGAAGTCGTCGGTATTTGTCGAGTCAAGAATCAGAAATACCCCCATCGCCTCGCCGCTGAGTAGTTTCACGATCGGATCGAACCGTTCCTGACCCGGAGTCCCGAATATATCGGCGGCAAATCCTCTGTGATCCACATGCCCGTGATCGAGCGCCACAGTTGTGCCGAGCCTATCCACCGAGACCGCTCTGGTCGAAAGCGCATGTACAAACGTGGATTTTCCGGCATCAAACGGTCCTGTAACCAGAATCTTTGGAAGGTACACGCGTACGCCACCCGGCTTCAAAACCTTGAATAATATACACTTTTTGGTAACTTCATCCCAGTCGATCTTCCTTACTCCAAAATACTGACCGAAGATGACTTTTTCTGTAATCCCACCAATTGAAACGACCGAATTGAAGATATCACCCCTGACATGCGCCAACGTATCTTCCGAATAGGGCCATGCCGTAAAATTGTAGACCACCACATGGTCATAGAGCATCGCGTACCTGTTCCACTCCTCGATAGCCTCGAGTGTTGCAGATTCTCCGCAGAGATCCATGATCGTTGAGAGCGATTCGAATACGATGACACTGGGTTCACGCGCGTCCTCCATCACCTGCTTGATTGCCTGGGTCAGACTGCCGGCATCATCCGGATTTGAGACAACGTACTGTTCTGGCGAATCAGCGCCAACCAACCCTGAAAACCCGTCCACGATGACGAATCGATCCCCGTATTCGGCGGCGTCCCACCCGAACTCCTTGAATAGATCTCTGATCATCCGCGGATCAGTGCTCGAAGTGACATAGATCCCGCGCCCGCCTTCTGATACGACTCTGTGCACAGTCTGCATCCCGAACACATTGCACTCGACTCCCGGGTATGCATAGTATACCAGTGATTTTCCCTGCGGGACACCGCCATGTAGATGGTCGTCCAGTGCCGGTATGCCTGTTTCTATCATAAACACTAACCTCTCAATACGATATTTACGCCATCGATCTCGTAGTCGAACCATGGCGTCGGTTTTGACGAAAGCCCGATAGCACGTATCTGATAACCGTCAT
>JAUWHQ010000193.1 GCA_030605805.1 Methanosarcinales archaeon
TCATGAGGATCGGTCAACTGACCAGTGAAGAAGGGGTGGCATCGAATGCGAAGGTCACCAATGATCGGCTAATTAGCCGGGAGGGCAAGTGTATACCCCAATATCGGCATCGAAGACTGATCGGTGCCGATATATACACAGAATCAGATAGCAGGAGCAACATATATCACCGCAGATGTGTCAGCCAAAAAACCGATACGGGCGGTAGAAGAATGGAATCGGTTCAAGTGAACAGGAATTTCGGGGGAGATAATCATGACGACCATCGCATTCATCCATTATGGTGATAGCACAGGCAATACCGCAACCTGCCTGAACATCGCGGGATGCCTGCAGCGATCAGGCAACAGGGTGCTGGTTCTTGATCTTGATCCGAAAGAGGGCGTGACATACGATATCGGAGATGGTAGGACGTCGCTGGTGATTGATGTCTCTGACGTTTTTGTGAGGGGGCGGGATATAAACGGCGGCGGCAGGTTTCTTTCAGCGCTGGATATCAAAGAGATCCAGACCAAGCCCGATACCGGTATCGATCCTGTGCCCGCGACCCTCGAACAGATGCTTACGAGTGCGAAAGATAAATATGATTATATATTAATAGATACGCCGCATCGCATGGAGCATCTCATTGGTAACGGGACGATAGCTGCCGACCATATCATTTTAACGGTGGATAGAGGTGCATTTGCAATGGAAGGTAGCAATGCTTCTGAAATTGTTACGAAGATGATTCCCGGGTACGACGGGCATCCCAAGATTATAATGACAATTCTGACCAATACGGCAGGGCGACTGCTGTCTGATTTAGTGCCGTTTTATGATTCCCGTGCAACGTGTGTCAAGAGTCTGAAACGAATGTTTTGCAGTATATCATTCAAGACAGTCGTGTCGTATTCCGAAGTGGCACACGAGGCGCAGTCACAGGGCTTGCCGATATCGCATCATGCTCCTGACTCTGCGGCAGGGAAGACCTATAAAACGCTCACAGAGGAGATCATGTCGATCGATCGGGCAAACCATGAGTGCGGCGATGCGTCGCAAAACTATGCGGGGGCGTAATATGGGCGTATCAAAAAATATAGGTTCTCTGGTAATTCGCTTATGCACGCACTTTTTCACTCTTCTGGAGGATCCGGTTATGGTAAGGACGATTAAACCACAGAGAGCACAGAGGATCACAGAGAGTTGTTATTTTTCTCTTTTGCCCCCTCTGTGTCCCTCTGTGTCCCTCTGTGGTTTTCTGAATCAAATTTCGAAAATATCAAAAAGTCTCCGGGGTTTTGAAACACTTCCACGCGAGATATCAAAGAGCCAAAATATACCGGCAAACGAGAGATCGATGGCGGGCTTTGCGCTCGTGCCGCTTCTGACAGCAGGGCTCGTTATCCGCCTGCGCGAAAAGAGTATTGGCAAAGGGATTTTGAGTGCAGGCGGGGTTGTCACGACCCCTGAATCGCTCTTTACAGCGGAAGGGAAGGGCAAAGAAACACGGGTAGAACCTGCCAATCTCGAATACATCACGATGATCGGTCAACTGACCATCACAGAAGGGGTGGCATCGAATGCCACAGTCCCCAATGATCGGGTAATTAGCCGGGAGGGAAAGTGTATACCCCAATATCGGCACCGAAGATTGATCGGTGCCGATATACACACAGAATCAGATAGCAGGAGCAACATATATCATCGCCGATATGTCAGCCAAAACAGGTATGAAGCGGTGGTAGATGGATGGCATCGATCCGGAAGAGGCATTGAGTCAGGCTCAGGATTCTCTGATTGGGGGAACATAACAGCGTTGATTGATCGATCGAACTGAAGTTAGGAGACGTTTGGTTGCATCAACCAATCAGCATAGAATACGAAACAGAAATACCGGGGGTATAATATGAACATACTGAAGAACACGTCAGTCAACAAGAGATTGATAGCTGGCTTTGGGCTCGTGCTGCTACTGATCCTGCTCGAAAAGAGCATCAGATATCTGGAATATGTTGCAGCATCCAGCGTAAGTACCGTAATTGCCGCATTCGTCACTGCGGTGATCATTATGGGGCTGGTAAGCGCGCTGATACTCTCAATAGTGATCACCAAGTCGCTGAACCGGATTATGGTCGGTGCAAACAAAACCCATATCGCCGGCATGTGCTATGGGTTTTTGAGTGTGGGTGGGGTTGTCCCAACCCCGGGATCGCCCACTGCGGCAGAAGAGTACGGCGAAGACGTGCCGATAGATCAGGAAAAGGAGAACCTACCTGAAGAGCAGGAGGGGCTGGATAACGAGCAAGAAACGCTCGAGAACATTACATTGATCGATCAATTGATCAGAGAGGAAGAGGCGGCAGCATCGAATGCGAAAGCCCCCGATGAGCGGCTAAGTAGCCAGGAGGGTCAAGTGACAGATCAAACAAACCGAACAGAAGAACAGAACAACGACCAAACTGGGGGTAAATCAGAAATGGAAGAATACGAAGCGCGGTTAGACCAACTAACCACGGAAAACGAGTATCTGAAGACTCAGATCAGAGACTTTGTGCCTCTCATGAAAAGTCTGGCTGGAGGGGACCTGACAAAGAGGGCAGCAAAGACAAGGGATGACGAGCTTGGAGAGCTTGCAGACGCGTACAACAATACTATTGAGAACATACAGGCGCTCGTAGACGACGCAGGAACGCTCGCGGAGGCTGGAATCGAAGGTAAACTCGATGTCCGTGCCGATGCATCCAAGCATGGCGGAGACTTCCGCAAGATTGTCGATGGTGTGAACGACACACTGGACGCGGTGATCGGACCGCTGAACGTGGCTGCTGAGTACGTAGACAGGATCAGCAAGGGTGACATCCCTGAGACGATCACTGATGAGTACAAGGGTGACTTCAACGAGGTCAAGAACAACCTTAATGTCTGCATCGGGGCGATCAACGCGATGACAGCGGATGCTGCCGAGCTTGCTCAGGCTGGAGCCGAAGGTAAACTCGATGTTCGTGCAGACGCCTCGAAGCATGGTGGCGACTTCGGCAAGATCATCGAAGGTGTCAACGAGTTGATCGATGCGGTTGTCGGACCACTGAACGTGGCTGCTGAGTACGTAGACAGGATCAGCAAGGGTGATATCCCTGAGACGATCACTGATGAGTACAAGGGTGACTTCAACGAGGTCAAGAACAACCT
>JAUWHQ010000132.1 GCA_030605805.1 Methanosarcinales archaeon
ACGGTGCGCGTCTGCGATGATGACCGGTGCCACGGAAACCGGGATTACAACTACAACGATCCCGATTTCTTTGACGCTGATTCAAGCGCAACCATCGTCGGCTCGGACCTCAGCGAATACGCACACGCCGCATTCTATCTCAGCGGATGCAACGAATCGTCACCACACGCCGCGGGGCTGCCATTTGGTCACGCCGCAGGAAACGTGAACGCATCTGACATCTCCAAAGGCTACTGGGCATGTCTCGGCTGCCATTCGGGCGCAGGCGTGGCGATAACCTTTGAGGCGGCAGAGACGTACGGGCACGACGTAAACGAAACCACGCCAACGAGGTATCGGTGACCGGAGGGATTTCTTGATCAAACACTCACACAGACTGCTGCCAAAACTCATCGCACCCGCCATCACACGGGCGGTTGCACTGGCAGCCGTGCTGGTGGTTGCGCTGGCAGTCATGAGCGGACAAGTGTGTGCGCACCCTCCTGCGATAAACCATTCAGGCGACTACACCGTGGTCATGACCTACGGGCAGACCCCGTACCAGCTCGGATACCGCACAAACACCTCGACAGGATGGGACTGGTGGGACGGGAAAGGCGCAAACCGGCAGAAGAACATCGTGCTGGTGAATGTCTTTGAGAACGTCATCACCGATGGCAAGCCCTCGCCGACGCATAAGAGCGGGCTATCGATTGCTGTTGATGTTACGTACCCGACAGACGATTTTTCAACGAACAGCACCACCATCGTCCTTGCAGAGGATAGCAAGCACCGGTATTACTATGGCACATTCTATTACCCAGATGATGCATACACAGGCGTCTATGATGTCAATTTCAAAAACATGATCGGTTCAACCGAGATAGCCTTTGATACGAGCTTTACAACCACGCTCTGGGGCTGTCAGGCAACAGGATGCCATGACGCGTGGAGCACGCAGACAGAGCCGTCAGAAAGATTTCCCTCACCAACGATACACCCGAACAAGATCACTTCAGGGCATCTCTTTTGCTGGGACGATGTGCCCGGAACCGATAGCGAGAGACTCCTGAGATATCTCAGGACTGCTCACAGTATCAGCTGGACGCGGGATGCGAAAATCCAAAAAATCGATGACGGCAAGACCATCCGCGTCTCCAAAGGTGACGACTCAGTCAGGATAACGCTTGATGAGGCAAAGAAAGAAGCGACCCTCAAATTCAGCGATGGTAGCGCCGAACTGGAAATCAAAGAGGAAAACGGCAAGCTAAAGATATATGTTCCGGGATTTCTGGAAAACGACTGCCAGACCTTATGTCACAGCCCTTATGCCGCCCAGTTCCTCACAGCAACCCCAGTGCATCTGCATGAGATAAAATACGGGCACGAGGGTGGTTTTATCTGCGGGGAAAGCGGATGGGTGACCATATTTGAAGCTAACGATTCCAAACGTGGTGAATGGGTGCTGTCGATGTATGCGGAATCCGATCTGGTCAGACCAAGAATTCAGACGCCACTTAACCGTCCATCGCATGCCCCCATCGCAAATGTCTCCATCGTAAACTGTACCGACTGCCACACCAGTTTCATCCACGATGAAATGGGAGATGCAAAACACGAGATCGCAGACCCATACACGCTCAACGGGACCATCGCAGCCAGTACCGGCGTCCATCGGGATGTGTCATGCGAACTCTGCCACGGAGGTCTGGACTATCCGGAGGTCCCTGCTGATCAATACTCGCTGGACGGCGTGCTCGGCAGCTACGCCCCGGCATTCACGTCCTACCAGCGGTCAGATGCCACCTACATTGTCAATGTGAGCGGCAGCAAAGGGATCAATGTCTCGGTGACCTGCGATGACCCATCGTACAATTTCACGCTCTCCCTGATCGGACCGATCGATGATCGGGTGCGCATTCAGGACCTGAACGAAAGCGACAACTGGCATGGCACTTACTATGTGCCGAGCGTGGACGGCAGCGCATCGTTTGCCACCGGATCCGGGATATACCGCCCGAAGAACGCCACGCTCGCACAATACGTCCTATTCGATGACGATCCAGGTATGCAGGAAGGGACATGGATCGCACGGATATCCAGCTGGTCTCCGGGGCTGACGAACTACACCATCACATCATCCAACCATTCGATCGCATACAAGCCGATCATCCATATCCCGACCGGATGCAGCGAATGCCACAACCAAAGTCCGCCGGAGCGCTGCGAGGGCGCACGCACCAACCTCTCGATACCGGACTGGGACACGCGGGGACTCGCCCACGCACATGCAGACGTGAACGGGGATAACGAGTACGACGTTGCCTGTAGATCCTGCCACAACTCGCTGCACGAGATCTCGATCCTGGGCTGCACCGACTGCCACACGGCAGTCTCCGGAGGACACGGCGGAATACCGCAGGATATTATGAAAGACTGCCAGACATGCCACTTTGAGCCGCATTACGAGCCATGGAACGTTACAACTGATATCGTGGTGGGGACCGATCATGGCTATGACATGTCGGCAGGCGAGATACGCGGGTTTGTTACGCATGTTCCGAAATACACGAACTGGATTGAGTTTAACTCGACATGGTACGGCGCAGGGGTCGAACTGATCGTTGTCCGCCCGAGCGCAGTCTCAGAAACAGGTGTGAACATATCAGAGTATGCCGTCAGCCAGGGGTACGGGAGCAACTGGTCGCACTCCAGCGCTATGATCTTGCAGTCAGGGATGCCGGAGTATGCCGTCAGCCAGGGGTACGGGAGCAACGGGACCCTCAACGTCACCCTGACCGATGAGATGAGAAACCTGCGGTTCGATGCGACGATGGTCATTCGCGACGATGACAACATCACCTACAAGTATATCTATGTGAACGATCCCGAACCTGGTGCGTGGTACTGTTACATCATAAGCCCCGCTCTGGAAAGTGGCGTGGGCGCGGGTGCTGACGTCAGCGTCTCGACACTATACGGCTACAATCCTTATCCCGCATGCATCAGTTGCCATGATTCGATCGGTTCTAACGCGAACTTCGTTGTCGCGGATTTCAAAAAAGGCATCCATGCCAGAGCAAACGGCGCAGAGAGCGACATCAACCGATCGTGCTGGGCATGTCACGGGGACGGCGCGATCCCGTCAGGTCATCCCGGAAAACACGTTAAGAAGCTGAATTGCAGCAACAACGACTGCCACACCTTCGATCAATCAAAATACAGGGAACCGATGGTTTACGAGCATTTCAAGGACGCTGACATGCTCGATAATCCGGAAAACTCCATCACAAGCAACATCAGCACCACG
>JAUWHQ010000008.1 GCA_030605805.1 Methanosarcinales archaeon
GAGTATGATTCCGATGCAACTATATATATGGTGACCGCGTACACCGAACCGATCCTGATGCAGGATGCGCTGGATGCAGGTGCAAAGGACGTGATCAACAAGACGACGGGATTTCCGGAGATTTCGGAGAAGGTTATGGGAGTGCTGGGGGCGTGAAGATGATAGGGCAGGGGAAAAGAGAGCCAATCGCTCGGGAGTGATCATGGTGATCGGTCAACTGACCAGTGAAGAAGGAGTGGCATCGAATGCGAAAGTCCCCAATGATCGGCTAATTAGCCGGGAGGGCAAGTGTATACCCCATCATCGGCATCGAAGACCGATCGGTGCCGATATATACACATGATCGGATAGCAGGAGCAACATATATCATCGCAGATACGTCAGCCAAAAAACCGATGTGGGGGCGGTAGAAGAATGGAATCGGTTCAAGTGAACAGGAATTTTGGGGTAGAGAATCATGGCAGTCATTGCATTCACCCATCATGGAGATAAGGGATTTCCCAACAAATAGGTTACCCGGTACTACCTGAATTTCCTTGAGTTCAAATCAATATATTAGGGACATCGCCTATGAATCTACTTATGCAAACGCTAACATCAATTCCATCTGCGTTCATCCGCGTGCATCTGCGGTTAATTGGAGGGATCATGGATGAAAAATGAGGAACTTAGATTGAATATGCTATCAGAAAAGATCATCGGATCTGCTTTCGAAGTTAGTAACGTTCTTGGTTCAGGATTTCTTGAAAAAGTCTATGAAAATGCACTTAACATTGAGTTAAAGATGAATGGATTGGATGCTCAACAACAGGCGCCTTTAGCAGTACACTATAAAGGAGAATTGGTTGGTGTGTACTTTGCTGACCTTTTGGTTGAGCACGCAGTTATCGTCGAATTGAAAGCGGTAAAGGCTTTGGATGGGATTCATATGGCGCAATGTTTAAATTACCTTAAAGGAACGGGGCTTAAACTTTGCTTGCTACTCAATTTTGGAAAACCTAAAGTGGAAATCAAGCGGATTGTAAATAATATTTGACTTGTATTTAACTCTACTTTGTCGGATTGAACAAAACCGCAATGTTAGAGAATTAACCGCAGATGAACGCAGATGAACGCAGATGCGGTTATCACGAAAACTCTATCGGTAGACGTTCAATGAAACTACTTGGAGTTTATTGATCACAACAACAGGAATATCATAGATCGCTTCAATTGCATAAGTTATTTATGCGCAGTTAGTTATGGTTGCAGAGAGATGGAAGTCGAGACTGGGTAAATCATTAGTTGTGAGTTTCCTAATAATTGCACACAAATAACCTGAACATTTAAAATGTCCTATGAGTAGATAATATGATCTTTCCGATATTAAATAACCGCGGTTCATTATATTCCTTACTTTTTTGTGATTTATTACCAGAAACATTATAGATTTTGGGCTCTTTGGTAATTTGCGTTACACAGATCTCATTAATGAATAAAGTAAATGAGAAATATCTAAATTATAGTGACTTTTTACTACTTTCCGATCATCATTCCTCTCCTTAGTTCTATTAACCGCGGATGCACGCAGATAAACGCAGACACCCGGTTAACAAATCTGCGTTCATCCGCGTTTATCTGCGGTTCATTATATGTTTCAACTGGCGGGAAGAACTCTACAAAACCGATCCCGAGTGCCTGAATAGATGGTCAATCCGATAGGGTCGGGTGGGACTGCAACGCGAAATACCAGAGAGCCAGATTTTGTTCAGGTTAATTCTTAACGAGCCTAAGTACCGGCAATACCGCATCCTGCCAGAACATCGCGGGATGCCTGGCAGCGATCGGGCAACCGGGCGCCGGTTCTTGACCTTGATCCGGAAGAGGGCGTGACATACGGTCCCGGGGCTGGTAGAACGTCGCTGGCGATTGGTGTCTCTGACGTTTTTGTGTTGTGAGGGGACGGGATATTAACAGCGGTGGCAGGTTTCTTTCGAAGATCGGCGAAGACTCGAGGAGTGTGCGCGAGAACGTGGAAAGAATCGACCGTCTGGTGCAGGATGCGCTTCGAGGTTACGTCCGGAGAGGATTGAAAATGAGCTATGAATGGGATCGTGGTTGCGCGGGTCAGATGTATGCAGACCGTCCATTTCCGGACGGAATGTTTTCCATAGTTGTCTATATAAGAGTCTAACCCATTCATACGATTAGCGAACGTGCGGGGAATGCACTGGGGAATGCACCGATTCGACATCGCAAACAAAGTGGGTTAGTGGGAGCTGGGTCATCATAAATAAGCATATCTGTCTGAGCAATTGCAAAAGCATGATCCTTTACGTGCTGGTGGCGTGCTGCATAGTTAGCATCGGTTATTCCAAAGTATTTGAGATAGAGACGGTTTTCACCCATCTCTTCTACATCCCGATCGACCTGCCGGTGAATAATGATCTGCTGATGGATCAGGGGGTGGAATGATATGGCTAATATATTAATCGTGGATGATGACCTGAGCATTCGCGAAACGCTTGATGCAAGGCTTACGAGGGAAGGGTATGCTGTGGAGACCAGCGAGGGGTTCGATCAGGCAAAAGAGGCTCTGGATGAATGTGATTTCGATGCGATCCTGCTTGATATCGTGTTGCCAAAGGTCAGCGGAATAGAGATCATGAAATACATAAAAGAGGCAGGTATCGAGACGCCTGTAATCATGATCACCGGCGATCCCAATGTGGGGACTGCCGCTAAATCGATGCAGTATGGGGCTTATGACTACATCTCAAAACCGATCAGAAAAGATAACTTGCTCGATGTCGTCCGAAGGGCAGTCGAAAAGAAGGGTTTGATCGATAGAAAGAAGGAATTAGAGAAGGAAAATCTTGAATACCAGAAAGAACTGGAGGGGGAAGTTGAAGATCGGACTAAAGAACTTAAAAATGCTTATGAACTTCTCGGAGAGGAGTACTCAAGGAAAATCCGGTTCATGCGCAAGACTTCTCATGAGTTCATCAATCCGTTATCGATCATAGATGGCTATCTGACGCTGCTCATGAGTGAGGATCTATCCGACGAACAGCGGCAGAGACTCCGGATTGTCAGCGAGAACGTGAAAAAAATCGACCGGTTGGTGCAGGATGCACTTGAGGTTACAGCCGATGGGGGAGTGAACACTTGACACATCAGATATTAATCGTAGACGATGAACCAGGTATCCTCGAATTGCTACAGATATACCTGGGCATGAACGATGGGGTCGCGGTACATACCGCAGAAAACGGAAAGATCGCTGTTGAAACATACCAGAGGCTCACTGACAGCGGTTTAAGACCGGACATCGTACTGATGGACATACTGATGCCGGTAATGGACGGAATCGAGGCAACGGGAAAACTACTGGAGTATGATTCCGATGCAACTATATATATGGTGACCGCGTAC
>JAUWHQ010000190.1 GCA_030605805.1 Methanosarcinales archaeon
CCTCATCTCAGAACGGTACGTGAGACTTTCACCTCATACCGCTCAAGCATCTCATAACCCTTTCAGTATCGGGCAGCGTTTCCGAAAGTTAAAGTAGTCCTGGTCAATAAAGGGATTCTTATCCAGTTTCAAGCCGGCAAATCGGACAATCTTCGTGTCCGAGAATAGTTTCAATCTATCCTTTCCGGTAGAAAACACCCAGTTCCGAGTTCCCTCGGAATGCCAATATTTATTAACAACCCACTTATTACGTTTGTCCGGATGCCTCCTCTTAGCCCACCTCCAGAGCATACCCCATACAATATGATCTAATTTGCTGAATATCTCCTTTGCTACAGCCGATCGATGGTAATTCGACCAGCCAATGATGATGGGGTTCAGTACGTTGATGAGGTCTTCCTGTTTCCATGCCTTCGCTCGCTTGATCACATCACCGATTTTACGGACGATATTCTCAATCGATTTCTTGGATGGTTTTATCAGAAGCTTTCCTCCGTATTTACGGAAGTTCCAGCCGAAAAAGTCAAAACCGTCCTCGATATGAGTGATATGAGTCTTCTCCTCTGACAATTCCAGACCGCGTTCCGTCAGGAATTCTTTAATCAACTCAGCAAGGTCTTTTGCAATCTCTTCTGAGTCTGCGGTAACGATAAAATCGTCCGCATATCTCACGAAATTCACCTTATGTGGGTTATATCGAGTCTTATCGATTTCTCCCTTCTTACCGACGTGATACACAGATGAGATGGCTTTTTCCATCCCATCCAGTGTCATGTTCGCCAGTATCGGAGAAATGATTCCTCCTTGTGGTGTTCCCGCTGTAGTAGGATTCAGATGTCGATTGTACACGAATCCCGCCTTAAGAAATTGCTTTAGAGTCGATTCATCCATCGGAATGTTGTTCAGAAGCCAGTCATGGTTGATATTATCGAAGCAACCTTTTATATCCCCTTCCAAAACCCATTTTGCAGAATATTCCCCACCAAGACAACAGAATGCGTATTGGCGCGCATCTTGTGTGCTCCTGTGCACCCTGAAGCCAAATGAGCGGGGATCCGCTGTTATTTCTGCAATTGGTTGTAACGCAAGGGCATGCAGCGCTTGCATCGCCCTATCGTACATGGTAGGGATACTAAGAGGTCGTTTCTTCGTAGAACCAGGCTTCGGAATATAGACTCGTCTTAACGGCTTTGCTTTATACTTCTTATCGGATAATTTGAGAGCAGCGTTCATTTTGGAGTTCGGTGTTATCCACTTCGCACCATCAATTCCAGCCGTTCTCTTCCCTCTATTCTGGGTTACACGCTTTACTGCCAACAGTTTCGCATAAAACGAATGAGTTAGCAGGTATCTTAACCTTTTGACCAAATACCATTTTCCTTGCTTAACTGCTTTTGCAATTCTGGTTTGCAGCCTGTTAACATATTTTTCGACCTTTTCCCAATTGATGTCAACCCATTGGAGTTTTGGTCGCTTGTCTGTAAGTCTCTCGCCTTTTGATGGCGTAATTGAATTACTTACATTCACAGGTTTGCCTCCTTTCATGCAATGAGACACCACTCGATAAGTCAGCACCATTTCTGGTTAAGGCAAATTTTGAGCCTCTATACACCTCATTACAAGATGTCATTCGCTTTTTATCGATTCCTCTACCCCCTAAGCCATCGTTCACCCTCACGGGGTCTCTACCCGGATATTCCGGGAGCTTATGGGGCTTACCAAGTTCTACGACACAGATAATTGTGAACACCTTAGAAGCCACCTGTGAGCCGGAAACCGTCTGTCCATTCCCATAACGTCTCTGCAACCGTTATAGTCTGATTTCGTACCTTTTGGTCTGAGCGTAACAATCCGCTTTCGCTCATCCTGTGTTACGACTCTTTCGGTGGTTCGCATTACACTCTTCATAGCATTCTTATCCTGGCGGTTGATCCGAATCGGATTTTCTGATTTTCCGCGTTCTTCTGTATTCTTGACCGCACAGACGTTACCATCCGCACGATCCACAGTGGGATTACCCCAAATGGAAGGGGTAGCCGGTTAGGCAATCTGTGATGTAACTTCTTGTCGATAGACAGAGAGCACAGAGGGGGCGAAAGAGAAAACAGCAACTCTCTGTGCCCTCCGCGTCCTCTGTGGTTAATCTTCTTTGCCATAACCCACCCCACCCAGAAGAAATTAAAAAGCCACGGATATGTGCAACGCGAACTGTCAAAGAGCCACAAAAACGAGAGAGGCGCAAAGACGCGATGGCGCAAAGAACGAAAGTCCTCCTGCTGGCGATCATGTTGTGTGGGCATCGGTCGCTCTCGTGTTCATGGTCAGATTGGTCATTACAGAATCCGAGTGTTTTCACTGAAAAATTCGATTGTGTCAGTCTCAGCATCTGCGCCGCAAAACTAATAATACCGCTTGCGACAAACTACAGTATTGGGGTGCAAAGGGTGGCAGCCGATCGCACATTATCCAAAAGAGTCACAAACATGCGCGAAAGCGGATCGCACGGGAAGATAGAAGATAGGGGAGTATAAGGGCATGAGGAGGTATGTATCTATGATTATGAGATTATTATTGATTTTGTGTATGCTAACAGCAACGGTATCGCCGGTATATGCCATCAGTTTCGATGTGCATGAAACCACGGTGGCAGAGGTGGTGGCAGACCCTGCATATTATGATGGTACGTTCACGCGTGGGACGATCGGGCTTGTCGGCACGCTGACAAACATCTCTGACAGAGCACGCATCAGCGACGAAGCGTCCAGTATTGCTGTCGATAATAGACAGTCAGTGCTCTTTGAGGGATTTGAGGACGGAGACACCGTAAAGATGATCGGCGCATTTTATTACAGGAGAACCGACGAAGATGTCTTTGTTCCCGAAGGTGTCCTCCACTGGCCCATGGTCGATGCAGGAACCGTCCCGATACAGGAACTCTCATACCATCCGGCGTCGTACAACGGCAAGAAGGTAACCATCATCGGCAACCTGTCCGATGTCGCGAAATTTGGCATGGGGCAGCGGATTCAGGTCGAGAGCGGTGGAAAGTATGTCAAGGTGGTCTACTGTGGCGGTACCGAGCTGGAGCCGGGAGTCAATGTCAAGGCAAGCGGCATATTCAGCGTCGGCACGTTGTACGCGGACACTTTCGGGAAGAAGACTGCGCTGCCTTTCGGTATCCCCGGATTCTCCGGACTTATGGCGGTCTGTGGGCTCATCTTTGCGTTATTTGTGTTGGTAGGGGTCGGGAGAGGGGGGAGGAAGAAGTAGTGGGAAGGTGTGGTAGGAAGGTTGGCGTTGGCTTTGAGTGGATCTTTGAAAAAAGGGGAATTTATACTTCGCACCGCCACAAACTGAGCTTTTTTGCATAAGTGTCAGTGATGTGTTGACACACGCGAAAGACGTGACGATAGAGATGATCCCCTTCGCGTCTTTGCGCCTTTCTCGTTAAATTGGAGAATAAAAACGCAAAGACGCGAGGGCGCAAGGACGAGAAAGATCGAATAAACCTCTTGATTGGCTATCATGTTGTATGTGCCCCGGTCTTGTGTATTCATGGTC
>JAUWHQ010000057.1 GCA_030605805.1 Methanosarcinales archaeon
GCAAAATTCTTCAACTGAATGATATAGTGGAAATAATCCATTTAATGTTGTAAAAATCAGCTTGCCAGAATCCTTTAATGACTTTGCAACATTTTTTAATATTTCATAATTCATTTCATCTGTTTCCATCAAAGGAAATGCTCCTTCGCAAAGCATTATCGCCAAATCAAATTCATTCTCAAATGGCAAATTCCTTGCATCATGTTTCTGAAAATCTATTTGCAGGTTTTGAGCTTTTGCCTTTTCTTTTGCTCGCTCTAGAAGTGATTCTGACAAATCAATTCCTGTAACCTTGTAACCCCTTTTTGCTAATTCAATCGAGTGTCTACCAGTTCCACATCCTATATCAATAATTCTTAGCGATTTATCATAATCAATTTCTTTTTCGATGAAATTGCACTCGCCAATTGTGCCCTGTGTAAAGTTTTCATTATCATATTTTTTGCCATAGTCTTCGAATAGTGTTTCATACCATTGTTTCATTTTATTTCCCCATATCCTGGCTCGCTCTTTCACACAACTTCGTTATATCCGCAATCAGGGGATGCTCCCATTCGCAGACGACCGTGAACCTTGCATCCGGATTGAGCTTGATCAGGCGAAGCACGTTCAGAAGTGCAACCCGACTCGCGTCGTAATCCGGTTCATGCGACTCTGGCACCTCTGCGTTAAACGGGTAGGTCTCGCCGAGTTCCACAGGATACGCACCAAACGGCGCTTTCAGGTTGAGCACATGGTCAAACCGATCCTCGCCGCTGATCTTTCGTGTGCGGATGAGCACTGTTCCGCAGAGGTCGAATCGATCAAGTCGGTCCCCAAACCTCCGAACCTCTGTCCGGTATGATGACTCGCTTCCGCAGTAGAAGAACGTCGATTTCCGAACCGGATCGAACCGCTCGATCCAGGCAGCATGACCGGTCGCACGCTTGAGCCCATCAAGCAACCTCGGATGCGCCCTGCACCTGCGTTCAACGAGCTCCCATAGGTTGCCTTCGACGATGCACTGTTTTATTAGATTAATTTCTGTGAATGTCGCATAAAGATTGTGTTTTGCAAGTGAAATGTAGTTTTCACTCCTTAATTCATCTTTTAACTCCTCCACGGTGTATGATGTGCATACCGGGCAGGAGCACGGAAGATACTGGAGATCGTTCAGATGGTATGTCCCGTCAGCGGTGAGATACCGCCCCGCCCTTGCATAGAGCGCATAAGCAGCCGAATCAAAGAGATCGCAGCCAAGCGCAACCGCAAGCGCGAACATCGCTGGATGCCCCGCGCCAAAGAGATGGACTGGTGCTGCCGGAGAAAGCCCTTTTTTCGATGCAACGATCACGTCCACCATCTCGGCGAACCGGTAATTCGTGAGCAGCGGCACAACCGCACCTATCGGGTAGACGTCGAACCCGATCGTTGAAAGCGTGCGGGCGCATTCGTACCGTAGATCGGTATGTGTCGAGCCCTGCACAGGTCCTGCAAGAAGCATAGAATCCCGTGCCAGCCCACGCGCCTCCTTGCACCGTTCGATCGTCGTTTTCATCTCGGATTCTGCCAGTTCATGCGATACGTCAGGCGGCGTCGGGATATCGAGGGGCACACCGATGTCTGAGCCGATTTCCTGCTGAAACCGGACGATTTCTTCCGATGTGATCTCGATATCATGGTACACTGAGAGCTGGTACGATCCGGAATCGGTCATGACCGCGCCATCGAAACCAAGCAGTGAATGCACGCCCTTTTCGATTGCACGCTCTCTCAGTTCAGGATTCCGGTATATGATGTATGCGTTGGTGATGACGATCTCTGCCCCGAATTTCGCAAGTTCGGGCGCTTTCATCATCGGTATATTCGGATTGATCACAGGCATGACCGTCGGGGTCTCGATTCTCCCGTGCCCGGTGTACAACCTGCCGATTCTGCCGGCTGAGTCCTTGTGCGTGATTTCGAAGTGAGGCATGGAGAGATGGTTTGGCAGGTGACTTCTATAGTCTTTCTGGTGGCGGACCCATGGGAAGCCATTTGCTGGCGCTGATTTCATCACGAAATTCGCAAGTGCTGCAAATGACAGACCGGATGTGGCAGCACCCCCCCTCCCACGTTCCACACCCGAACCCGCAATCACAAAAGTTATCAGAATCTACCCGATTTTATAGCTAATCGATGCCCCGTGGATCAGTGATCACCCCTGCAAGCGCAGTTGCAGCCGCGGTCTCCGGAGATGCAAGATAGATGAACCCGCCGGTCCCCATCCTTCCTTTGAAGTTGCGGTTGGCAGTCGAGAGGCAGACCTCGCCCTCGCCGAGCACACCCTGATGCGCACCAAGACACGGACCGCATCCGGGCGGGAGTATCACTGCGCCCGCCGAAAGAAGTGTGCTCACGACGCCCGCATCGACCGCCTCTATCAGCACCGATCTGGATGCG
>JAUWHQ010000010.1 GCA_030605805.1 Methanosarcinales archaeon
CTTTTTGTTGTTGCAATTATTCTTAAACGGGTTGTATCATAACAACCATCACGATACAACAAAACCGGGTGTAAAAATGAAAGGATATAATTTATCTGTCGAGGACGATGTTTGGAAAACGTTTGCGGACTACAAAACCGAGCACAGATTAAATTCCAGACCGGCAGTCATAACAGATATCACGCGTGAACTCCGAACGTTGATATCGAGCAAAAAATATGAAGAATATAAAAAAATAGCGGAATATATACACGAGCGCGAAGTGATCTCCGATGCAACCATTGGGTCGCTTGCGGTATATTGTATGGATCAATTACTATTGCAAATAAATCAAGGTGAATAATTATGGCAGACAAAAGAGGTCCTGGACGACCACGGATAGCTAAGGAAGATGCGGTGCCTAAAATCGACACCGCAGTAAAGACCGATGGCATGACCCCCCAGCAGACACCGAAAAGCACGGTACAGGTTGACGAAACCGCCCCCACGATCTACAAGATGCTGGCAGATAGTGGTCAGATTGACCCATCGAAGATTGATTATTCCACCTTCATCAACGATCTGATCCCGGACGGGATCGCTGCCAAATACGGAATGAAACTTGCAACCGTGACCGAATTGGCTGGCAACGGTGATCCGAAGCTCATGGTATCTGGTGGCGGCAATCCGAGCAATGGTGAGGAGCAACCCCCCAACATCGTGTCGATGAAAGACGTGACGAACGCAGTCAATTCGATGAATCTGCAAAAGGTGTTGAATGCGCAGATCACCGATTTGGTGGGCGATCCAACGAACGGAGGCACGCAAACCGCGAGTGATGGTGTCGGTCAACTGATGAACGGCCTGATGCAGATGACCATGATCGAGATGCTTGTTAACAAGATGGGCGGAGGACATCAGGCTCAGCAACAGCAACCAAACGCAGAGGTGCTGGCGATGAAGGCACAGTTGGACGCGATGGAAAAGAAAAACGAGATGCACGCGGTGATCGCCCCACTACAAAGCCAGATCACATCGATGGAGAAGATAATCCGTGATTTGAGCGTCGGCGAAAAGAAGACCGATCCAATCATGGAGGGTGAGATGCGGGCGTTACGTGAGGATTTGTCGCGGATGACGAAGATGAACGAGTTTTCCGATGCGTTGAAACAGACTGTCGAGCCACTGCAAAAACAGATCGATGAGATTGGCACGAAACACGGTTCGGATGCCATGACCGAATCTATGCGGCGGGAGAGTGAGGTACAGAAGCAAAATTTTGCGCTACAGAACCAAAACCTCGAACAGCGGTTTGCTGGAGAAATCCAGCGGGTACACGATTCTATCCCAATGTACCAAGACCCGACCGAGCAGATTGGCAAGACGGTTGAGCTGATCCAGCAGGTTGGTCGGATTACAAACCCCGATGCATCTGAAGAAGACCGGGGTATGGAAATCTTCAAAACCGCCGCCGAGCATCTTGGTCCGACGTTGACCGAGCTTGCGGCTGGCTACAAAGAATCACAACATAATCGTGCATCCGAACGTGGGGAGGCTGTGAAGCCCCCAGCACCGAAGCCAAAACCAATCTATGAGTGTCCTGGATGCGGAGCAAGCCAAGAGCTTGGCAACGAGGCACAGCGGGAGGCGACATGTACCAACTGTGGTGCCGATGTCGTTCTTGATCCGCGCACGAAGACCGTTGATTTGGCAATCCCGCTTGAGATGGAACAGCCAGAGCCGCTTGAGTTGTCGGAGGCAGAATTTGATGTGGAGACGGTTCAAGCTCTGTCAGGCAATGGCGAGCGCGAAAGTGTTCATCCTGAACCACCGCAGCCGGTTGAGCGTAACATGATAGAGGTAGCGACAGAGCCTACCATGTCCGAGACTGCATTGCGGAATCTGCCTGTTGCAGCGGGCGGCATCCCTCCGATTATGTTCGCGTTGGATAAATAAGATCGGCGACATGACCTTGCCATCGAAAGTTTTAAGTAGTATCATGACATAGGAAGCCATAGACGTGTGCAGGTTGTCGAGAGGTACGTCATGATACGACACGAGGTCAAGACAATGGAAGATGACTTAATCAACTGTGGAGAGCGCAAAGTGCAGCGTGAGAAAAGAATATCTCTGAGAGATATCCTTGATCGATACCATGTGAATGAGGGTGACGCAATCGAAGTGTTTATCAAGATAAAGAAGGCGGATTAAATGAAAATTGATCATATACGACCCGGAAGAGAAACGAATAGCAGTTCGAGCCACTGTTTCGTGAAAGCACCGACCAAGATGTCGATCCCACAAGACGAGACTGTCGAGGCAAAATGGTGTAGCTGGAGCTGGGAAGTGTTGGATGCACACGAGTTGATGGGGTATCTGTTGCTGCAATCGCTATACAATACAAAATCATCGATTGATGGACTTTTAGATGATTTTGATGTGAAGCTGCTACTGACCAGTGAAAGTGATATAGATCATGCATCTCGATTCCGATTGGAAGGGGCTGATTATATTGTGCAATCATTCATGCGCGATCTGATAAAGGTGGTATATGCAGAGAATTTGACGGTGGCTACTGGAAACGATAATTGCGAAACGCCATCCGATGTGAGGAGATTGATCGGAACAGATGAAGTATATTCAAATCAAGGGTACAACAAATATGATTTGCTTTTCGGCACATGCTACGTTACACAACCGCGAGACAATACTTACGTGCTCCTTGCGAGGGATAGGTTAAAAGACGCTGGTTGGAGTGGTTGGCAAGAGAAGGCACCGATTTTGTATGATGGCTGGGTAAAGGTGCGGATGAAGATGTCCGGCGAAAAAGAATATTATATAT
This sequence comes from Methanosarcinales archaeon, assembly GCA_030605805.1. Taxonomy (GTDB): domain Archaea; phylum Halobacteriota; class Methanosarcinia; order Methanosarcinales; family Methanogasteraceae; genus Methanogaster_D. The sequence goes on from JAUWHQ010000010.1 coordinate 2,822, forward strand.
ATCCAGAGAGCATAGATATAAAAATCACCGAAAGGTGTGATAATGACTGCCCGTTCTGCTATGAGAACGCAAGCAAAGTCGGCAGGCATGGTGGTTATCTTGATTTCACAAAAATGGTGGATGAGGTCAGTGGACACACCGCGGAAGTAGCATTGGGGGGTGGCAATCCTTTGCTGCACCCTCATATATTGGACATGCTTGATCATGCTATCGATTGTCATGTTCTGCCTGCGATAACCGTCCGAGATACCGACATGCTCGCGTTTTTAGAAAATACCGAACTTACACCACAAATGGAGCGTATTTTTGATTGTACCGCTGTTGGGTTGTCTTTTAGTGACCTTGACACGATTGAGAAAGTTTTTGAACTTTCTAATCAGTGGTTTAGATATAAGAGGATCAGATATACGGTGCACTTCATAAACAGAGTTCACGCCATCGAAGATGTTCTGCAATACATCGAGAAAAACGAGTGGAACGATTTGTTGATATTAGGGTATAAGGAATGTGGCAGGGGCGCAACATACAAACCCGAACATGGCGATATGGATGCAAAAACGCTGTTGAATCTGCCGGACTTTCATGGCAACGTTATGTTCGATAATCTTGCTGTTGAACAGTTGGAAGTTAGAAACCATGTGTCCGACTCGGAATGGAAGATGTTCTTTGGCGGGCACGATGGCGAGTATACAATGGCTGTGAATTTAGTGAATATGAGATTCGCGAAGAACTCATACGCATCGGAAACACATCCGTTTAAAGACGGAGTTTCAAAATCGTTTGCAGAACTAAAAGAGATGCGAACATGTTCAAACTAAAATCCAAATCTCGGTTGATCTGGCTCACCGATGCAGATCTGATCGGTGAGTTGGAGGAGATCAGAAAGCAGACATCGCTTTCGATGAGCCAGATCGTGGGTCTGCGGCTGAAAGGGTACGCGGTTGTGCCAACGACATCCGGGAATTCCCCTGCCGATGTGAGGTGATTCACGCAATGAAATCACAAGTCGAAAAATCTTTCCTCATCGGAGTTGGAGTCGGTCACATCATCGAAAAGTATAAGGGGGATTTTTGGGGCGGTCTCAAGCGAATCATAATCGAGCGTCAATTGCAGATAGACATCGAGAAACACCGGATTGTCGATGTGATGGGCGATCCTGTTGTCACATCATTTGAAGAATGGTCACATGGATGTGATTAGCCATGTTCGGGAGACTATTCACGACCGCGGCGGTATTGGTGTGCATGTTTATAGACTTCTTCGCAGACTTTTTCAAATTTTTTGTACTCCCGCTTTTAATATGTTTATTTATATGGTTCGTTGTACATTGCATCATTGAACCTACCACGTTTATTGGATATTGTTTCGCATGTGCGTGTGGTATAATCGTGGGCACGGCATATCTTAGACTGGTGAAATAATGTTCGGAAGACACCTGAAAGCGGAATACACGACAAAAGACTATACCCTCATCGATGAGGCGACTGGAAATGGTGTCGCCACGCGGCGTATGCCATTATATGATCCAATCAACACCATTATGGCGAGTGGCTTCATGCTTGCACTCTTTGTAGGACTTATATTTTATTACGTCATCCATCCGTTATTCAACATCGATGTGTCCGATTCGACTGCCATTGTGTTATTCGGGACGCTGTGTGTAATCGGCGCAAACATCGCGTATGCGGGCATGTCGGAACCAGACACAAACGTAAAACGCCATTGATGATGCATATTTTTATATAGGTAACCTGCAAATAACCACACATGCCCAAACCAAAAACCACCATCGCTGACACTCTCCTCAACATCGCTCTGATCGGCGCGGCAACATACACCGCGTCGTCGAGCTACACATGGCTATCGAAGAAGCGCACAGAGGCAGCGAGCACCGGCGAGTACATGCTTTACACAGTCGGCGGGATAGTTGGCTTGGGGATGGTTGTGCACGCCATGTGGCGGGTTGCCGACCCGACGACGCATAAGGTGATCGCAAAAGGCATTGAGGCGATTTGATTGCTAACCGAGTTCGTTGCGCACGTCATCCTCTCGAATCTGGTTAAGCGACTCGATGATGTTGAGCACGCAATCGAGAACGATGTGGATCTGTGCTATCTGTTCGAGAAGTATATTCTGCCGCTGCTGAATGCCGGAATGCTTCGGAAAGTGTATCGGAAAAACGCATCGATGCTGTCTGATGAGCGCGTGATGAAGTGGCTGTGCAAACAGAATCAGGAAGTGTATTCGACCATAATGACCACAGAGGGCGGGCTGGAATGGTTCACTGCGAATTTAGCCGCTATCCGGCGACTGTTGGAAAAAGATGGATAACGTCAGTACGATGTGAGCGGCGGGGTGTGTGCCATAGCAATATCGGGCAACGGCTTATCCTTGATGTAAAATCCATCTTTCATACAATTCTCTTCCATTTTAACGGCTTTATCGTATAAATCGCGATGATTCAGGAACAATTCGCGTATCTCAATCTTTCGCATGAACGGACAAAACCAACATCCACTTTTTGGCGGTATATCCAACTCATGTTCTCTTATCAGATTAATACACGCACTACGATCCATTTTAGCATCTATTAATGGATAAGAATACTCAATTTTATGTATTTTATCTTTAGATGGTTTGTTATTATACTCTTTCCCAGATAGTGATTTAGTTCTTTTTACTTCACCATAATCGAATCCGACAAACATTTTGCATGGAACAGTTACATGTTTCAGCATTGGACGTACTTTGAATTTGTCTGTACACCACCTGAACCTGAACGATGGAAGGATGCGGCATTTCATAGAATATTCATAGATCGTGTGGTACCCTTCCACATCTGGAACGATCTCTATGATCTCGAATCCTTGGTCACGCAGATAATCCACATACTCATAAGTTTCTGGGTAGTCCCCGCCATGATTCACAAAAATCGTCTCGAACTCTTCATCGCGATCCGCGAGCAGTATGAGCATCGCAGTCGAATTGACTCCTCCACCGAATGATAGGTATTGTTTCATGCGATCTCCAAACAATCTCCAATCTCCCAACTCTGCGTAGTCCGAATCACTCCAAATCATCGACCGGTTCATCATCCCAACTCACATGACCGCCCATCTCCTCGATCCAGTCAACATGTTCCGAGATCAGCAGCAGCGCGTGAGTGAAGGTGTTCTCC
>JAUWHQ010000052.1 GCA_030605805.1 Methanosarcinales archaeon
ATAAACGGAAAAAAACCTTCCCTTTGTACTTATTATGAAAAAATCTATCGAAGAAATAGAGATCATACAAATCAAACAGACGTGCGAGGTCATCCGCCCTGATCGCATTGAAATTCCCCTGATCCATGTCTTTGGATTCCGTAAGGATCTGGCGGTATATGGTTCTGTTCTTTTTCCTGATCTTGGCGGGCGTATATTTGAGATTGGCTAAATCCTTTTTCATCGTCTTCTATTCCTCTTTTCCCCGGGAGACCGTTCATTTCATGATTGAGGGCTTTTAGGCTCTTTAATAGTTCCTATAGCAGCCACACTCTTCCGGAATTTGCGCTTACATAATCCTTGGAGCCTTGAAGTAGCCGTCCTTCTCTTTCGGCGCATTTGCAAGCGCTTCAACTTGTTTTAACGATCCGGACGCGGCGTCTTCCCTGAATACATTGTGAAGTGCGAGTACGTGGTATGTTGGCTCAACATCGGTCTCCAGTTCATCAATCTTCTCAAAATAGTCGAGTATGTCGTTCAATTGCTCTGCATATCTCTTCTTTTCGTCGCCGCTCAATTTTATGCGTGCGAGCCGTCCAACATGTTCGACCTGATCCGGTGTGATCATGCGCTGCTATTCGGGCATCATGGTACATATTGGTATCGCAGGGATGCGGGTTATATAGCCACGCAAACATATACATACAACTCGAACCCGCTATATATGCATATATGTATAACGCACATATCCGGCTCGTATGTATGCATGGATGATGTATGCATAGATGTGTGTACGGCGATGTACGCTATGGTGGTACCTGTCATGACCCCGGAGAAGAGAAAAGTGCAATTAACAGGCGGCTCAACGCTCATCGTATCGCTGCCGATCAGATGGGCAAGAGAAGTCGGAATAAAGCCTGGCGACGAGGTCTTCCTAACTCCCCAGTCGGATCGGTCGCTCTTGATGACTACAGAGCCAAAGACCGAAGAACAGATGTACGAGACGACCATCAAGCTGTTTCCTGGCGAAAGCCCCGAGAACAACCTCAGAATACTGATCGCTCATTATCTGGTCGGATACGACATCATAAAACTGATCTCTCAGAAGGGATTCAGCGCATCCGACCGGAAATGGATCAAAGATGCCGTGCGAAAGCGGCTGATCGGACTCGAGGTGATCGAAGAGTCGCAGAACGAACTGATCCTCCAGAGTCTGCTGAATTACCGCGATCTGCCGCTGGCAAAGACGATGCAGAGCATGTCCCGGATACTCTCTTCGATGCAAGAGGATGCGATGCAGGCGCTCCGCGATAACGACCCTGAACTTGCGCAGGATGTTATTCAGAGGGATGATGAGGTCGATCGTTTCTATCTCCTGATCGTCAGGCAGTTAAAGGCGGCGATCGAGGATGTGCGGCTGTCTGAAAAGATCGGACTGACACATCCGAGAGAATGCCTTGGATACCGGCTGATTGCGAAGAGTATGGAGCGAATCGGCGATCATGCTGAGAAGATAGCAAGAAACATCATTAAACTGGACTGTAATGTCGAGAACATCGACCAGATCTGCAGAATGGGCGATATGGCACACGCAGTCGTTACAAGGGCGATAACCTCGCTTTCCAGAAAGGATATGAAAGAAGCAAACAGCGTCATCACGGATGCGGAAAAGGTCGTTGCAATGGGAATATCGATCGACAAGGAAAGCAGGATGGATTGCGATATGACTGATGTCAGCTTCATCCTTGAGAGCCTGCGAAGGATCGCTGAGTATGGCGCCGATATAGCTGAGATATCGATCAATCTGAACACAGAGGAACTGCGAAGTTCCCACAAGTCTCTGAAGAGCTAAAGAAGATCGACCATGAGCAGCGCCACGTAGATCACGGAGAATGCCAGCGTCGAAAGCAGCGCCACATGAACTTTGGTGAATCTGATAGCCAGAATAGCATATACAAGTATGGCAAGCCCGATTAGGAGTGTGTAATCGGACAGTGCGATTGGTGTTTGCAGTAGTACAACCATGTTGCATCCAGAGATCTGTTGATATTTAAGGCTTTCGGGGGGTTTTGCAAGCCCACCCGTGTGAGCCAAGATTATTATACCAAAGCGCCATATCTACCTCAATGCGAATTGCAGCAACCCTTGAACTGCCGGACAAGCCAGGACAGCTTCTGGCGGCACTCACCCCGCTCTCCACGCTCGGCGGCAACATCATCAGCATCGTGCACCATCGCGACCAGAGGACGTCGCGTGGCAAGATTCCGGTACAGGTCGTATTTGAGATCGATGAGCACAATCACAGGTTGCTGATCGATGCGCTCGGGAAGAACGGCATTGATATTGCCAGAATCGATGAGAACCCGCTGATCGAACGGGAGTCGGTGATCCTGATCGGGCATATCATACATACCGACATCAAGGATACCATCGACCGCATCGACCGCACCGGATTTGCAGAGGTTACCGACATCTCCATCGCGATGCCTGAGATCGAGGAGGAGTCGTCCGCATACATGATCATCGAGGCGGCAGGCAAGCCCGAACTTGCTGCGGCGGTTGATATCCTGAAAGATATCGCTGATCAGAAGGATCTGCTGGTGATCGAACCTGTGCGGAATTGAATTGTGGCGGGGCTCTGGATGAGTGGTGATGCGGGGATGGATCGCGCCTCGGAACTCGAAGGAGTTTGGAGGAACTGGAGCGACCGAAATGCTTAAGTATGATTGAATTTAGGTTGTAAACCCCCGAACGCGGACTATGTGAACGACTGATTACCGAGTTACAAGAGGTCTCCAGTCATGAAATTACATACCATCGCAATTTTGGTTGTATTTACAGTATTGGCATGCAGCGCAGATCCATCGGAAGGATATATCTGCTCAGATAACTCGATGCAGCCCGACATAACCCGCGCA
>JAUWHQ010000091.1 GCA_030605805.1 Methanosarcinales archaeon
TCCCGCGCCCATGATGGTAAGCCCTATCGGGTGGAAGATCGTCATTACGATCCCTGCGCCAGTTATCACGATTCCTGCCCTGATCATCCGTTTCTCGGTGGTGCGCAGGCGCCCGCCGATCAGCGAGGTCACCATCGTCCCGAGATAGACGCCAACAAGCGCAATCCCCTGAAGAGACGAACTCAGATCCGTGCATGACGGGAAATAAGCAACAAGAACCCCGGTTCCGCCGAAGAGAACGAAGGAGACGACCCACATCTGGAGGTACTGCGGGTCAAAGAGGACTGTGGATAGCCTGATATGCGGAGCGATAGTGGTCTGCGAAGAAGCTTGCAAAGCCACACCCCGTGTCTCTGGGTCGCGAGCCTCTTTCAACAATAGCGACATTACAAGCGCGGGCAGCGCGAGTATGCAAAATACCAGTATCCCGCCCTTCAGATAATAATCCCTGAGTACGGCAGCGATGCCAACGCCGGCGGCAAGCCCGAAATTGAGCAGAAAATTGATCTCTCCGATGTAACGCCTCGATTCCTTGAATCTGGTCAGCATCGAGAACGCGGCAGGGAAGAACGCGCTGCAAGCACAGCCTTCTATGAAACGTGCAGTGACAAGTATGACCGGATCATCGAAATAAAGAAGCATCGCTCCGGATACGAGCATTAGAACGATGCTGAGCGCGATAAATGGCGGATTTCCGTATCTGTCCGCAAGCATCCCGAGCGGGATCATCGTAACGAGTGCTCCGGCGAAATACGCAGAGAAGAGCATGCTCTGCGTCATCGCATCTCCCCCCGAAAGATCGGGCAGGATCGGTATGACTGCATCCGAGAGCCCCATGATCACAAAAACCGACAGATACAGACATGCACGCACCCTGTTCATGATCTTAGATATTCGGATCAAAACCCTAAATACATGCTGGCACGATTCCTGATATGCATGGAAACCAGCACATCTGCCCAGTGGGAAAAGTTTTTTAACCGGTACTATCTCGGAGATATCCTTGCTCTGGCAAACGAATATCCTGAAAAGCGCAGTCTGTTCGTTGATTTTGTAAACATCGAGAAATTCGACCCCGATCTTGCAGAAGAGCTTCTGATGCACCCTGACCGGGTTCTTGGCGTTGCGGAGGCTGCGCTGCAGGATTTTGACCTCCCGATCGAGAAGACACTGTCGGATGCACATCTGCGGATCATGGCTATCCCGCAGAAGGTGAACATACGTGACCTGCGCAGCGAGCACATATCAAAGCTGATCGCGATCGACGGGCTCGTGCGCATGGCAACCGAGGTGCGCCCGAGAATACGGGTCGCGGCATTCGAATGCGGCGGATGCGGGGAGACCATGTTCATAACCCAGCCGAGCGGGAGGTTCATAGAGCCTTACATCTGCAAAAATAGTGAGTGCGGAAGAAAGGGATCGTTTAAGGTAAATCTCACAGAATCTGAGTTTATAGATGCCCAGAAACTGCGTGTGCAGGAGTCTCCTGAGGACCTGCGCGGGGGCGAGCAGCCGCAGACCCTCGATATCAACATCGAGGACGATCTTGCCGGGCTTGTGTCGCCGGGTGGTCGCGTGATCACCACCGGGATCCTGCGGTCGTACCAGCGGATCACCCGTGAGGGTAAAAGCACGTTCTTTGACATCATACTCGACACCGTTTCCATAGAAATGCGTGATAAGGAGTTCAAAGAGCTCGAGATCACGCCTGAAGAGGAAAAGGAGATTATCGAGCTGAGCAAAGACCCGGAGATCTACAAAACGTTTGTTAAATCGATTGCACCTTCGATTTATGGATATGAAGATGTTAAAGAAGCGCTTGCGCTCCAGTTGATGTCAGGCATCCCAAAGAACCTTCCGGACGGGGCAAGGATTCGTGGGGACGTGCATGTGCTCTTAGTCGGAGATCCGGGGATTGCCAAGTCACAACTCCTGCGATACATCGTTAAACTGGCTCCGCGGGGGATATACACGAGTGGACGCTCAAGTTCGGCAGCTGGGCTTACCGCCGCAGCCGTCCGCGACGAATTCGGTGATGGCAGGTGGACGCTTGAGGCTGGCGCACTTGTGCTTGCCGATCAGGGCATAGCAGCGGTCGATGAGATGGATAAGATGCGAGCAGAGGATAGGAGCGCGATTCACGAAGCGATGGAGCAGCAAACTGTAAGTATCGCGAAAGCAGGCATCATGGCAACTCTAAAATCAAGATGCTCGCTTCTTGGAGCTGCAAATCCAAAATACGGCAGGTTTGATCCTTACGAGGGAATCGCGCAACAGATCCAGATGGCGCCCGCGCTCCTATCCAGATTCGACCTGATCTTCGTGCTCAAGGACGAACCTGATATCGGCAGGGATACTGCAATCGCAACCCATATTCTCGGTGCGCACCACGCAGGCGAGCTACACGCACACAAAACGCACATCTCTGGCAGTGGTATTACAGATGCTGACGTCAACGGTGCGATGGAGATCGTCAATCCCAAAATCATGCCTGATATACTCAGAAAGTACATCGCTTATGCGAAAAAGGAGATTTATCCGATCATGGACGATGAGGCGCGGAATCAACTGATCGATTTCTATCTTGGGTTGAGGCGGCAGGGCGAGGACCGGGATTCGCCTGTACCGGTCACTGCAAGGCAGCTTGAGGCGCTGGTGCGGCTATGCGAGGCGAGTGCGCGGATCAGACTTAGCAACGAGATCACAACCGACGACTCGAGACGTGTGATCCGGGTAGTTGAGAGCTGTCTGCGACAGGTCGCTTTCGATGCCGAGACCGGCAAGTTCGATGTCGATATCCTGACCACCGGCGTGAGCAAGAGCCAGCGCGACAAGATCAAGACGCTGCGCAACATTATACGGGAGATCGAGGCAGAGCACAGCGGCATGGCACCGAAGGAAGATGTATTTGCAAGAGCGGCAGAGCAGGGATTTGAGAAAGAGTATGTGGACGAGTTGATCAAGCGGCTCAAGACGCAGGGCGAATTGTACGAGCCTACACCGGAACATGTCCGGCTGACCGGCTGACTTGAGACAATAATTAGTGGGGGTACAGGGTCTCTATGTATGCATTACCGAATAGTACCAGACAAAAAACAGTTAAGGGGGTTTGTGCGAGCGGGAGTGTGGGGAGTGGGGAGTGGGGGTTAGTGTGGTAAAAAGAGTTTGGAAACCCGCTCGCACGATATCACTACTATGCAGGAGTATATAAGCATTCCGGTTCACCAATTATATAATTAAGTTTCGCAGATTAACAGCCAATGTGATCCGCACCATCTGGGGCATACCCGCGTAAACTACTGACCGGGATCTCGCTTACGACGTTGGGATGCGGCTCCACCAGTCAGGCTGCGCCGGATACATCACACCATCCTCGGTGATAACCGCGGTGACGTTCCTAATCGGCGTTGCATCAAACGCCGGATTGTACACCACGGCACCTGCCGGCGCAAGCATCACGCCATTGATGCGCCGCAGTTCATCAGGGTCCCGCTCCTCGATCACAACATCGTGCTCCAGCCGGGCAGGATCGAACGTGGAGATCGGTGCTGCGACATAAAACGGTATATCGTGCTCCTTTGCAAGAACTGAATGGGTATACGTCCCTATTTTGTTGAATACCGCATCTCTCGTGATCCGATCGGCTCCGACGATCACCTTATCGATCAATCCTTCCCGCATCATCGAACCTGCGGCAGAATCCGCAATCAGTGTGACAGGTATTTTATCCTGCATCAGTTCCCACGTGGTGATCCGGCTTCCCTGATTGAGCGGGCGGGTCTCGCATGATATGACCGATATCTCCTTGCCAGCCTCGACCGCCGCCCTGATCACGCCGATCGCGGTGCCCACATCCACACAGGCAAGTCTGCCTGCATTGCAGTGGGTCAGCACCGTGTCTCCGTCCTCGAAGAGCGCCGCGCCATGCCTGCTAAGCCGCTTGTTGCGCTGCACATCCTCTTCAGCGATTGCAACCGCTTCGCAAAGTGCGATTCTCCGTGCTTCATCGATGCGACTGGTACTCGATTCCCTGACCGCGGCAATCACCCGGTCAACACCCCACGCAAGGTTGATTGCGGTCGGTCTGGTCTGCTTGATCGTTTCTGCTGCCACGTGGAGATCGCGCATGAACTGCTCAAATGATGTTGTGGTGCTCGTGTGTGCTGCAAGCGCGACCCCGTATCCACCAGCAGCCCCGAGCGCAGGCGCACCCCTGATGCGAAGCGAAGCGATCGCCTCACAGAGCGCGGAGACGGTTTTACATTCGATGATTTTGTATTCCCCGGGCAGCAGGGTCTGGTCGATCAGGGTTATCGTGCCGTTCTTCATATCGTTCTTCCATTCGATGGTTCTCATGGTGGAGTGTGGGACGCTGTGCGTGTTAAATCTGATTGAAGCGATGGCAAGGGTGTTCGAGTCGGAGCGCAGTAGCTGGTGTTGGGACGATCATGATGTAGCTCGTCGCAGCGACCAGGGTGGCGGTGGCGGTTGCCGCAGGGTTTGTCTAATTGCGCGCCTGGTTCGCGGGCGCCCAGGTGGTCGGGCGGTGGCTCTGCATAGTGATATCCAAAGAGGGCGAAATACTTCTATAGGGCTTGGGTTGTGCAATGGAGGTACTGTACAGCCTTGATTATGATCTCCCTCACGGCAGCCCCGTCCTTTTGAAGATGGATGATATGTTCAAATACTTTGAATTTAGGACTCGTTAAGAATTAACCTGAACAAAATCTATAATGTTTCTGGTAATAAATCACAAAAAAGTAAGGAATATAATGAACCGCAGATAAACGCTGATGAACGCAGATTTGGTTAACCGGGCATCTCTCGTTTATTTGCGTGCATCCGCGGTTATTTAATATCGGAAAGATCATATTATCTACTCTTATGACATCTTAAATATTCAGGTTATTTGTGTGCAGTTACTTACGAAACGAGTCTGGTTGTTACCTTGTGGAAATCAAAACTC
>JAUWHQ010000012.1 GCA_030605805.1 Methanosarcinales archaeon
GGCACACAGGCGTGCAAGGCTCTGCGGGAAGAGGGTTATGAGATCGTTTTAGTGAACTCGAACCCTGCGACCATCATGACAGACCCTGACATGGCTGATATCACCTATATCGAGCCCTTGACGCTCGCAAATCTTGAGAGAATCATTGAAAAAGAGAAGCCGGACGGGCTGCTGCCGAATCTTGGCGGACAGACAGGACTGAACCTCTCATCGGCTCTTCACAGAGCAGGTGTACTCGAAAAACACGGCGTTACCGTGATCGGGGTTCAGCCGGATGCGATCGAGCGGGGTGAGGACCGTATCGCTTTTAAGGAGACGATGCGGGAGCTGGGAATCGAGATGCCGAAGAGCGAACCTGCGTATACGGTCGAAGAAGCCGAGAGAATCGCAGAGAAGCTCGGATACCCTGTGGTCGTGAGACCTGCGTACACGATGGGCGGTACAGGCGGCGGACTTGTGTACAATCAGGAAGAACTCAGAACGATTGCGGCAAGGGGGATTGCCGCCTCACTGATCAACCAGATATTGATCGAGGAGTCGGTTCTCGGGTGGGAGGAACTCGAACTTGAGGTGGTGCGGGATGCGAAGAACCAGATGATCACGGTCTGCTTCATCGAGAACTGCGACCCGATGGGCGTGCATACTGGCGACAGCTTCTGCGTTGCGCCGATGTTAACCGTGCCAAAAGATCTCCAGAAGCGGATGCAGGAATATTCATACCGGATCGTAGAGAGCATCGGCGTGATCGGCGGCACGAATATCCAGTTTGCTCACGATCTTGAGACTGATCGGCTTGTTGTAATCGAGATCAATCCAAGAACGTCCAGATCATCCGCGCTTGCCTCAAAGGCGACAGGATTTCCGATCGCAAGGATCTCAACAAAGCTTGCGGCAGGGATCACTATGGATGAGATCGAGTACTGGAGAGATGGCACACTCGAAAAGTACACGCCGGGCGGGGATTACGTCGTTGCAAAGTTCGCACGCTGGGCGTTTGAGAAGTTTAAGGGCGTGGACGACGTTCTCGGAACACAGATGCGGGCTGTTGGCGAGGTCATGTCGATCGGGAAGAACTTCAAGGAAGCCTTCCAGAAAGCGATCCGGTCTCTTGAGACGAAGCGATACGGGCTTGGAAGGATAGGGAAGTTCGAGCGCATGTCTCTTGAAGAGCTAAAGGGAGCGATCGGAACGCCGAGCAGCGAACGGATATTCCAGCTATATGAGGCGCTTAAGAAAGGACTCTCTGTCGAGGAGGGTTATGAGCGAACAAAGATCGGTAAATGGTTTATCCAGCAGATGAAAGAACTTGCCGACTTTGAAAGAGAGATGGAAGGATCAAAGGAGCTATCCGATGAAATGCTTATTGCGGCAAAGAAGAACGGCTTCTCTGACCGGTATATCAGCGAGATATTCGGAGTAGCCGAGACTGAAATCAGGGAGAGACGGCTCTCACTCGGCATTGTGCAGAGTCACCAGCCGGTTCCTGTGAGCGGTGCAGACGGGGCATACTATTACTCCACCTACAACGGAGATGACCTGAACGATCCGGTCGAGGGGAGAAAGATACTGATTCTTGGCGGCGGACCAAACAGGATCGGTCAGGGGATCGAGTTCGATTATACGTGCGTTCACACGGTATTCACGCTTCGCGACGCAGGAATAAAGACGGTAATGGTCAATTGCAATCCGGAAACCGTGTCAACCGACTACGACACCTCTGATAAGCTCTATTTCGAGCCCCTGACAGTAGAGGACGTGCTGAGCATCTACGAAAAGGAGCAGCCAGAGGGTGCGATCGTCCAGTTCGGCGGACAGACCCCGCTAAACATCGCAAAGGAACTGCAGGACGCAGGCGTTACCATTCTCGGCACATCCCCTGAGAGTATCGATATCGCAGAGGACCGGGAGCGGTTCAAGGACCTGATGCTAGAACTCGGGATCCCGCAGCCAACGAACGATATCGCACGGTCGTTTGAGGAGGCGATTACGAAAGGCGAGAAGATCGGGTATCCGCTGATGGTGCGTCCTTCTTATGTTCTTGGCGGGCGCGGCATGGAGGTTGTCTATGACAAAGAGATGCTTGTTGGCTATGCAAGGATGGCTGTCGAGGTAACGCCCGAGCATCCGATCCTGATCGACAAGTTCCTTCCTGATGCAACCGAGGTCGAGGTCGATGCGGTCTCAGACGGCGAGGATACCTTCGTTGCAGCAATCATGGAGCACATCGAACTTGCAGGGGTTCATTCAGGAGACAGCGCATGTGTCATACCTCCGAGGACGATAACAGATGAGAATATCAGGATAATCAAGGAATATACCGCAAGGATGGCAAAAGCACTTGGTGTCGTCGGTCTCATGAACATACAGTACGCGATAGCAGGCGGCAAGGTCTATATCCTTGAAGCAAACCCGCGTGCGTCACGCACTGTTCCGTTTGTGAGCAAGGTTACGGGAATTCCGCTTGCAAACATCGCAACACAGATAATAGCGCTTAAAAAGAAGATATATGATTTCCCTGAACTCAAAGAGTACGATCTCCCGCACGTGGCAGTGAAAGAGGCGGTATTCCCGTTCAACATGTTCCCTGAGGTCGATCCTGTGCTTGGACCCGAGATGCGGGCGACAGGCGAGGTGATGGGGATCGCTGACAACTTCGGGATGGCGTTTTACAAGGCGCAGGATGCGACAGGAACGCCGCTTCCGACAGACCCGGAGGAAGGGGGCGTTCTTGTGACCGTGCCCGACTGGGCAAGGGCTAAGGTGTCTGATGCGGTGCGGAGACTGTGTGATCTCGGGTTTATGATATATGCAACCCGCGGGACAAAGGAGTTCCTTGATGGTGCGGGTGTGTCGTCTGAACTCGTGTTGAAGCTCCATGAAGGACGACCGAATATTGTGGACGCTATTGAGAACCGGAAGATCCAGCTTGTGTTTAATGTGCCGGTTGGGCGGAAAGGGAAAGAGGATGACAGCTACATCCGGAAAGCTGCCATAAAACACAGAATTCCGTACATCACATCAGCAGAGGCTGTTGTGGCATCTGTCGAGGGGATAGAGGCTGCTATCAGGAGTGAGATTACGGTCAAGTCGCTGCAGGCGTATCACAGGGATCTGGAGTGAGGTGGGGAGAAGCGGGCTTGGGTGGTTTTGTCGGATCAGCGAGGGCAGCCCCGGATGTAGGGGGGTGATTTGGGGTGGGGGCACCGGTTTTCTCATAAAAAATGCGGTTGATGTTTACTTACACTTTCCGCAGTCAATCTCCAATGTATATGGTTGTTCCTGGTTCTGACGGATTCTGTGGTTCTCAAAAAAGCTACTTGTATTAATAGTCATTTTACGTGTCTGACCCACCACAAAAAACACGCCATCCGCACAACCAACCCGATCTCTGCGCCCATCACGACACCCACCCGAAGTCACGAACCCCGCTCTGAAGAGCGGGGTATCACGGGCTGGAGGTCGCGCGTTCGTGCAAGCGTGGACAGAGATGGGATATAAGGTGGGGTGTTCACTGATTTTCTTATTGAAGCGTTCGTTTCACTTTTATTTTCTCTCCATGTCGATTCAAAACATTGTCGATTCTTTTTTCTAATTTTATGGTAGCTTTATTATCGTACTGCCTCCACCAATCTAAAAATTCAGCTAAATTCATTTCGCCAATCTTTTTTTCCGTCACTTCAGTTTTTCTTTTAAGCATTACCATCACCACTTATATCGATTTTTCTTCCCCATTTTCATCCTGTGGCACTACATAACGAATAAAATGATATGCGCTTGGCTCATTCTTATATTTATCGAACCAATTCACCATTCTTTCCCAAATGATTTCAGTTTCGAATTCAAAACCCTTATCAAGTATATCTTTATCTTTACTATAATCATATGTTTCTAAACCAATCTCTCTCGCTTCTTCTTGAAGAATAACATATTCGTGAAGTGGATATTCAAGACTTAAAAATTGCATAACCATTCTCTGAACTTTCTCCAAATCTTCATCGGCGGGTGTATTCTCATCGTCATATCCTACATGGGTATTATTCTTATGGGCTAAAACATTCATAGCGTACATACTCATCAATTCAATTGTATCCAAACATTCTTGAAGTACAACAGGATCGCATTTATCTGCAAGCACTTTAAATGGATACGGAGCATCGGTTTCATGCAAGTCTTCAAAGAAACTTGTAACTCCTGTAAAACTCCTAATGATGGTATTTACAGACGTTGTTTTACCCATATAATCAAACTGAGGATCAAGAGGACTCATTCTACTCATCAATCCATCCATGATTATTTTACTTCCAATTAAAGATATTAACGTCGCGCCGCTTGCTGCAACGTGGGGGATGAAAACGTAAATTTCGTTAAAGGATTCTTGCAGAGCGTGCGCTATCATATACGATGACTGCACCCATCCACCCGGGCTGTTTATAAGCAGAAATAATTTGTTACAACTTGATTTAGATTTTATGATATTGATTGCTTTCCTAATTCCAAATTCTTCATCAAAACTAATTTGAGCAGATATGGTCTTACTTGGTGTAATTTGAACTGGTTGATATGGGGCTATAATAGTTAATAAAGCCGACTTTTCTGAATTTGCTATTTCTTGCAATTTTTTATCGTTTTCTTCCGCAAGAATTGGCACGTCTCTTTTTTGCATAGTAACTTCCTCTATTGTTGAAAGGATTTAACTCATTGGGAAGCGAGGTGATAAATGTTTCTCCCTATGACCGGTACTTCCAAATCATCCGAGTTCCGAACGTGAATCGTGTTCCAACCCACTCCATAAAAACACGCCATCCGCACAACCAACCCAACCTCGGCGCACCTCACGACACCCACCCAAAGTCACTAAACCCCGGACTGAAGTACGGAGCCTGCACACCCGCGTTTTCGCATTCGGCGTCTCGTGATTCCGCAGATAGCCCCATGCATCACATCATCGCGCCCCTCATCTTCCTTGCGGCATCGTATCCGATCGATCCGCCGATGAGCCCGCCGACGACGGCAAGTCCGATCTGAAGCCATGAATACCATGGCGCATAGCAGATCTTCCACGCAGTCGGCGCGAAAAGGAAGTAGAATAACCAGTAAGCAATGAAACCTCGTGACATGCCATAGATCATGGCTGCAATTCGGGTGTCTGCATAGTTCATCTTGAAGAGCGCAACCTCGGCATCCACGACCGCTCCTTCGAGGAGGTACCACCCGAGCCAGACCGTGATATTCGAGCCCCAGATCACCATGCAGACGAGCTGGTCAACAAGGAAGAGCAGCGTTGCTGTGCCCGGTTTTCTGACGAGGTGCAGCGCGATCACCACCAGCGCCGATACCGGGATTGTGAACAAGAGTCCGCCAAATGGTCCGAAGATGTCGTTGAACGTCTGCCAGAACCACCTGAAGACGACACCGGCAAGCGCTGCGAGCAGTGCGATTGTGACGAGATCGATCGTCGTGAACATCTCAAGAATTCCGAAACGTTTGACTGCGAAGATCGCTATTATAACGAGCAGCAGACTGGCTACGATGGTGCCGTAGGTGATCCATGACGGCGGCGGGATGATTGTGATCGCGTGCACGTACTCGGTTCTGCTGCCGTCCTCCGCAACGGTTGCAGTTACATGGAACGTTTCCCGCGTCTTCATCGGGATCGAGTCAGGGGGTTTCACCCGGATTCGCACGGTCGCGGATTCTCTGCCGGCAATCTCCACAGGGCTGACTCTCAGGGTGTTGCCATCCTGTGTAATCTGACCGCTCAGTTCCTGTGTCGGCACGGATAGCGATACGAGATCAGTGACCACGATCGTTGCGGTAACGGTTACGGTTTCTGTGCCGCGGTTTTTAAAGATGATGCGTGCACCTTCCTCTGAGCCGCTCGCAACCAGCTTATCGGATGCGAAGACACCTTCCTTCCGATCGGGGATTGTGACTGTGATATATAGGTCATCGGCACTGCCAGCCGCACAGACAACATAAGGGAGTGACAACGCCAGTATTATGGCAAATGCAAAGAGTAATGGTCTGCAATTCATATCAATCTCATCCTCGCCCCTGTTTTTTCTTCAGGTTCTTCATGTAGATCAGGAAAAAGCCAATGATTGCGATTGCAAGCACGGCGATTACCGGGACTGGAATGCCTGACCGTATAGACGATTGTGTCTCACATACTGTCAGTTTCGTGTCGCCGGTGACCGCGCGATCGTGTTCAAGCACTAAAATCGCATTGAACGGGTGCAGGTACTGCTCGCCGCCTCTCTTGAAGATTACGGTATTGTTGTGGCTGGTGATGTCCTGAGTTACATCAAAATGGTCGAAATCCAGGTAGCCTCCTGTCTTCGCCCTTCCCACGTCCTTTCCAAGGAGTTTTGAGTTGAACCACAGTTCGTCAATCTCCCCACCGGTTCCTGCGATCATCACAGTCCACAGGTCTGCTTTTTCGACCGTCTCCGTCTTTACATCTCCCGGGAATAACGCTTCTCCCTGATCTTTAGCGCCGCCATCGGCAACCGCCTTGCTGAGCGCATAATTCCCCTCATCGATCCAGAACCGGGTGTATGGCATGCTCTCGTTTTCGTAGACCGCTACGAGAAATATTCCGTAGGGGGCGCCGTTGTTGTTCTCATAAGTCGCCGAGATTGTGTTGAGTCCTTCATAAAACACAATCCCGGTGACATCGTACGCATAGCAGCAGACCCCCCATGCAGCAATGTAATCGGGTTCGTGGCGTGTTTTTAGCTCGTTATCGTTGATCAAGACCGTCAGCGTGTCTCCTTTGTTGTAGTTCCACATCGGCACATACAGGCGAGCGTAAATTATATTATCAGGAAGATCGAAATACTCGGTGTACGGGTCCGCATAAGTAAGTCCGTGTCCCCCGCTGACATGGACGCCGCCATGCAGACTGCCTGATGCGATGGTGTAGAGCGGAGTGCCACTGCCCCGCCACTCACCTGCCATCGCGGCTGGCGAGAAGATTGCGATGATGGCGATGATGGCGACCGGAAGAACCGGAACCATCAGTTTTCTGTAAAATCTAACCGTTTTTGTAATGGTCAGTTGGATGCATAACACCGCGACTGACATAAATGACATCGGTAGGAAATAAAACCACAGAGGACACAGAGGGACACGGAGGATCGATTTAAAAACTCTGTGCTCTCTGTGTCCTCTGTGGTTAAATCCGGTGGCTTTTACCACTTGTGTGGGATCGATTTGACCGCAACAAAATATAGCCGTTTTCATGATCCCAGCCCCGGTGCGGTCCCACCGAAACCGATGGAACTTAGAATAAATCCGGATATGACAAGTGTGATTGTGTAGATCAACATAATATAATCGCCCCGTCTCATCTGCAGTTCGTCAACAAACGTGCGGTTCTTTGTCGCACGAAACGCTCTCGCATCAGCGGCTATCGCAATC
>JAUWHQ010000112.1 GCA_030605805.1 Methanosarcinales archaeon
ATCCCGCTACCTGTGGTTTTTCCACGATTCAGCAGGACAACAGCGTCCGCTCCCTGCAACGAATTGATCGCCCCGCTCAGACTCATCCGCCTGCTGATATCGATTCGATCTTCAAGATGCGCATCGATAACCGCGGTACGCCCCATAGTCCCGCCGAGCATCGCTCTCACATCGTAATGCTCCGAGAGCACGTCCAGCACCCGGCGCGCTTCGCCCGAATCAATGATCTCAGGACCGTGGATGACGACACCGATACACGGTTTCATCCGCCGCTCTCACACAGTTCTACTTCCAGTATCTCCTGAACACGACTGATTCTGTCTATGTTGCGCTCGGTTGTGCGCTTCAGTTCATCAAGCGTCAGTTTTCTGTCCCATTCCTTTGCTTCAACCTCACCTTCGAGAACTTCAAGCGTATCTACTTTGTACCACAGATCGCTGCTGTCAACGAGTGCCCATGTTTCGTCATCTCTTTGATCGAATCGCTTTACTTTGCCGATCGTGCCGGTGCCGCTGTACTGAACCGTGTCTCCAGCCGCTATACTTCCGCTCATGGTTCTCATATCCTCGATCTTCGTATATCAATCTTATCAGGGTCGATGTTTTGCAGCCGCACGCCGCCTGCAACCCCTGTAATCCACACCCCGTCGAACTCGCCGCCGCCGCACAGCACATCCTGCTGTGGGTGCGTTCCCGGCGTGATATCGCAACTGATGGTGGTCCCCGCGCCTGCAGAGACGACTACTTTTAGTCTGCCGCACGCCGGATGATCCTTCGGAAGAACGATCAGCGGAGAGCCGACATCCCTCGCCAGATACAGCATACACCTGATCCCCTTGACGATCCGCTCATCCGTGCCAAACCCTGACGCAACAAAGAGATCATCCTCTTCTGTAAAGAGTGCGATCTCTTCTTCCTCGGTTTCGATGAACCACTGACCTGCGCCTGCTTTCACGACGCCGATCACGCCATCTCTTCCGCAGAGGTATAGAATCTCATCGAAACCGATCCGGACGAACTCATCCGATCTTGTTGACATTGCTTGATTTACATGCCGGGCACTTGACCCTCTTTCCGATTCCCTTGAACTTGTTGTTACAGTCCAGACACTCGTACTCGCTCGTCGAGAGCGTTTTCACATCGATACCGACAACATCGCCAACACTGCACATGACATTTCGCCTCCTTCTGGTTTGTATATTGCTGAAATGTTCTTCTATTTAATACCCCATGTTTACCTCGCGTCCGCCATCGATAAAAATGCACAAAAGAATTAATACGATCAGGATCAACGAATAACAACGAGGTATACAATATGGTGCAGATATATTATGACAATGACGCAGACCTTGGCGTCCTGAAGGATAAGACGATCGCTGTGATCGGATATGGGAATCAGGGTCATGCACAGGCACAGAATCTCAATGATTCCGGATTGAATGTGATCGTCGGGCTTAAGAAAGGTAAAGAACCGTGGATACAGCGCGAACAAACAACGGCAGAGAAAGACGGCTTACAGGTGATGACGATAGAAGAAGCCTCTGCAAAGGCGGATATCATCCAGATTCTGGTGCCTGATGAGCTACAAAAACAGGTCTACACAGACTACATCGAGCCGGGAATCAATCCGGGAAATGCGATCGTATTCTCACACGGCTTCAACATCCATTACAACCAGATCATACCACCGGATGACATTGATGTCTTCATGGTCGCGCCAAAGGCGCCCGGGCACATGGTTCGCACGACGTTCGTCGAAGGTTCTGGTGTGCCAGGACTGCTCGCAGTCTATCAGGATGCGACAGGAACTGCAAAGAAGATCGGGCTTGCTTACGCAAAGGGGATCGGATGCACAAGAGCCGGTGTCATCGAAACCACGTTTGCAGAGGAGACCGAGACCGATCTCTTCGGAGAGCAGGTGGACCTGTGCGGAGGGGTTACCTGCATGATCAAAACAGCGTTCGAGATCCTTGTTGAGGCTGGATACCAGCCAGAGATCGCTTACTTTGAGACGCTGCACGAACTGAAACTGATCGTTGACCTGATCCATGAAGGCGGGCTTTCAAGGATGTGGCGTTCGGTCTCGAACACCGCAGAGTACGGTGGACTCACGGTCGGTCCGAAGATCATCAACGAGTACTCGAGAGATGCCATGTACGAAGCGCTCGAAAAGATTCAATCCGGCGAGTTTGCACGGGAATGGGTTCTTGAGAGTCAGGCAGGTCGTCCTGTGTTAAATGCACTCGAACGCAAGGAGAAGGAGCATCTGATCGAGGAGATTGGATCTGAACTTCGTGCGATGATGCCATGGTTAGAGTCATGAGTGTTTAAGAGATTGAAACGTTGATCCGGCAACGTTTCGTTTCCATTTTGGGGACCTGGGGGTTATAACATCGATAAAAAAAAGGTTACCGTATATGTATTGACTGTATCTGTATTGCTGTTTGGGCTGATGGGTTCAGGCTGTGTCGAGTCAGAGGGCGTCGAATCGATGACTGTCCGGGCATATCTTGAAGCGAAGAGCGAAAACGATTACGTAACCGCGGCGCGTGTCGTGGACAGCGGCTATCAGTCGAAAGGCTACATCATGCTGACCTGGAACCGGGTAGAGAACGTGGCGAACAAGGATATCACCAATATCACGTTAACCCAGACCGTTTCCGGCAATCAGGCGGTGGTGATTGCGAATTACACCGAAATCGAATACGTCATGAATTCTGGCAATGTCGCCGGCGAGCAGGAGGTGACCCGGTACTTCAGACTCGAGAACACCGACGGGATCTGGCTGATCACCGATATCTCGCCTGCGCCCTCGCCCATAAAGGAATCGACCGGAAAGGTCAAGAAGACACCTATCGACATTCTCACCGACAACGCAATATTCCTTCTGCCCGCAGCACTTGCCATGCTCGGAGTCGGCGTCTACCTCAACCGCAAGGAGAAGGCGGAGCGTGCCGGCGCAGGCGGTGGTGGCGGTGCGGGTGGCGCAGGCGGTGAAGTCACCATGTTGCAGACCGCGCAGATTGCTAAGTTTGTCAGATGCGTGCCCTCGCAGATGAAAGTGGGCACCACAGGTACGATCGATGTCTGGATCAAGAACTTTAACAAACAACCGTACCAGAATCTCGCGGTGACCGCCGCATTTCCTGATACCGCCCGTGCAAAGAAAACAAAACTGAAATTCGGCGCACTTGGACCGGACGAGACCGCGAAACAGACATGGAACGTCAAACCGACAGCGCCTGGAAAGTTCAGGATCGATGATGCGACCGTTACATTTACGTTCGGCGGAAAAAGATACGCAGGTGCGCTAGGTCCGGTCTGGATACAGGTGGCGTAAGGAATCAGCATGAAAAGGCTCACGGTCGTCCCGGAAAGGTGTTCAGGATGCAGGTTGTGCGAACTTGCCTGTGCTATCCAAGCGTTCGGTTCAAACAACCCGAAGAAATCAAGAATCCGTATCATCTCGCTGTATCCGTATCCGGTTGTCAAGATGCCGATCGTCTGCAAGCAGTGCAGGGTGCCAAAGTGCCGGGATAGCTGTCCGGTTGATGCGATCGTTGTTCAGGACGGCGTCGTGATTATTGATGATGAAAAATGTATCTCCTGCCAGTCCTGCGTTGTTTCCTGTCCCGATGGTGCGATTTTTGTCCATTCGGATATAGATACGCCATTCAAGTGCGATCTGTGTGGCGGGGATCCGGTTTGTGCGAAGGTATGTCCGAAGGATGCGATCCTGTTCGTGCCCGAACATACGCTTGGGCAGGTGCACAGGCTGACGAGCGCGCTTGGATATGCGCATCTGCAGGAGGTCGAGTACTGGGAGCATGGCGTCAAAAAGACGCTTAAATACGCGGACATCGGAGAAGACGGGAGAGAATAGCGATAAAAATTCATCGAGGGCATATCATTTCAACAATCAGCGAAAAGATACTGAGCAGGGCATCAGGAACCGATGCACTGGCTGGCGACTTCGTGCTCGCAGATATCGACTGTGCGATGGCGCACGACGGGACCAGCGTGCTTGCGTTAAAGGCGTTTACAGAGATGGGGGCAGGCAGGGTCTGGAATCCTGACCGGATCGTGATCCCTTTCGATCACATCGTCCCGTCGAACAAGGAGACCACATCAGAACTCCACCGTAAGGTGCGGGAATGGGTGCGAAAGCAGGGCATCCCCAATTTCTTTGATATCGGCGAGGGCATCTGTCACCAGATCGTCGCAGAACGGTTCGCACGCCCCGGAATGCTGATCGTTGGCGCAGACTCACATTCATGCACCTACGGAGCACTCGGAGCATTTGGAACAGGAATCGGCGCCACCGAGATGGCGGAAGTCTTTGCATCGGGAAAGCTCTGGTTTCGGGTGCCGCAGTCGATCAGGATCACGGTGGAGGGCGCGCTCGGAGACCGGGTGGGTGCGAAGGACATGACACTGCATCTCATCGGCAGGATCGGATCAGGCGGCGCAACATACAATGCGGTTGAATATTATGGCGAAACGATCGTGGGTCTCTCGATTTCAGGGAGGATGACGCTCTGCAACATGAGTGTCGAGATGGGCGCAAAGGCAGGGATCGTGCCTCCTGACGGGAAGACGTTTGATTTTCTGAAAGATCGCCCTCACTCTGTCTATGCTGACCCTGACGCATCATACATGGATGAATTATTCTTTGATGTGACCGATCTCGAGCCACAGGTCGCACTCCCACATGCCGTTGACAATGTGCAGCCGGTTGGCGATGTTGAGGGGACGCCTGTTGATCAGGTCTTCATCGGATCGTGCACGAACGGCAGGTTTGAGGACCTGAAGGCGGCAGCAGACATCCTTAACGGGAAGAAGGTCTGCGTGCGGACGGTCGTTGCGCCCGCATCCAGATCGGTGCTGATAGAGGCGGTCGATGCGGGCGTCGTGAGCACACTTCTTTCGGCGGGCGCAGTGATACTCCCGCCCGGATGCGGTCCGTGTCTTGGTGCGCATCAGGGTGTGCTCGGCGAGGGCGAGGTCTG
>JAUWHQ010000048.1 GCA_030605805.1 Methanosarcinales archaeon
TTATGCCGGCGTCGGTCCTGAACTCGCGTACCTTGCTGATATCGGGAGGATCAAGCCGCGGAATGTGAGTGATGATGAGACGCTTGATGCGTTCTTTGATCTCTCAAGGTTCGAGGGGATCATCCCTGCGCTTGAGTCGGCGCACGCTGTTGCTTATGTGAAGAAGGCTGCAGAGACCGGCGAGCTTGGGGATGTTGTTGTGATCAATCTCTCTGGCAGGGGGGACAAGGATGTGGACTCGGTGGCAAGAAGGGAGGGGGTTTTGGCGAAGCGTGGTTAAGCTGCTTGCTAACTTTTTATTTTCAGGTGCACGCTTGAGCCAGTATCCAAGTCATCCGCTTACCCCTGCTCTCGTTGTTCCTGGTGAACCTGGGCAAGCCGCTTCTTTGTGGCACTCGTCAAAGCAGGGGGCGCGGGCGGTATGTGAGGGGCTCAAGATGGTGTTTCAATGGATCGAAGAGTTGCTACCATATATGATTCATCAGGACACCACCTACAAACCACAACACGCCTCAATCCTCATCCTGTTTCACAATCACGCGACCGATGGTGATCTTGGCATTCTTCAGGATCAGCCGGACTCCGCCACCCGACCCAACAGACCCGACAAAACCAGCCGGTATCGGCATAGCAGGCACGCCTGCTGGCATCACCCCTGACACCACCGCGGCAGGAACGGCTGGCTTTTCGGATTCTGCTCTCTTTTTCTTCTCTGCCTCTTTCTCTTCCCATTTGGAAACGATCGGATGGTTCTTCTCGGTCAAAAACGCCTTTAATGAGTCAAGATCGGTTGCATCCTCCTCGGTTGCGATCGCATCAACGATATCCCCGGGGATGTCATCGAGCACCCTATCCTTGAGGTGTTTTGGCATCCAGCCAACCCTGTTCCAGCCGCCATCCGCAGCGATGAACTTCGGCGACCTGAAATAATTGATCCCGATCCCGAGGAAACCGACGATCTGCTTGCCGCCGCCGGTCTGCCCAGCCATGTTTGCGAACGTAAGTCCATTTGGAGCGGGGTTTGCATAATCGCGGTCCACCCATGCGATGACATCGAGTTCAGGGATGTAAAAGCCAACGACCTCGAAGCAGCCGCATGATGTGTGTGGGTACTCGAAGAACGAGTGCAGCTTGATGCGGGAATACTCGCCCTGTGAGAGCGAGGCGGCAGACTCGTTGACCCCTGCATACTCGCCGCTTATCTCATCAAGACATTCCCCTTTCTCGATTGCAAACTGCGGACCCTCAGGATCGACCTTTGCAGCAGCCCTCCCGTCGAACCAGTTGATCGCGCCGCAGAGCGAGACACGGTCAGGAGTCACGACGCAGACATTTGTTGGAGCGAATGACTGGCAGAGCGTGCATCCATAGAACGTATCCACATCCTCGTCATGCAGATCGCGTGTTCTGGCATCCCTCACCTCGTATATCGCCTTTACATCCGATAACCGTTTTTCGATCTCCTCTGGGTCTGTGATATAGAGCGCATCCATCTTCTCTATGAACGGCAGTTCGTTCTTAAAAAGCATCATGGTCGCTTTTGCGATGGGTTCGAATGAATCAAGTCCCTTTGCGACCGCATCCTTGCCGATACGAAGCCAGATATCGTACCGCTGGTTCAGATGCATAAGACCGCTTATATAGTTCTGGAAATCGTGATTTCGGCGTTCAACGATCGCTTCAAGGTCCGGTTCCACTGCCTCGCCTGCGATCCGGTAAATCATTGCGAACGGATACCGGTCGCCCTCTGCCATCTCAGAGATGTCTGGTCCGATCAGGGTGAACCCGCCGTCCTCGATCTCGTCCATCTCTGCAGCACGCACCAGCTCAAAACCCTTGCTCTTCGGTCCTGCAAGTTCGATGTACACGTCGTCTTTTCTGATCCGTTCCCCTTCAAACATCGGGGATAACTCAAACGGAAATTCGTCTGCCATTGTACGCCTCCTGAATTAAATGATGAATCATGACAATCTACTTAAACATTGTTGTCTTGTTCCATATATTCAAGTATCATCAAATCATAACATTGCATGATGGCTGCAGCACCAGTAAGTTCGGATGATTACACAAAGTGGAGTTTGATCGCATCAGGCGAAGGCGCGGGCAGGATTGCAGCCCTGTACTTCGCAAGCATGAAAAACGAGGCGATCGCAGATAGAATTTTGTTACTTAACAGCGCAAGGGCTGATTTGAAGAAGGTACTCGACGAAATCGCAGAGCATCTTGGGGACAAAGAATCAAAGATCCTTGAAACGATCCGGAGAGAGCGCGTACAGCTCTTTGGCAGGCAGAGCACCGGGACAGGGAATTTCTGGAAGGTGGGCGAGAACGAGGCAAGAATCGATTTCGATGAGATCATAAGAAGGAGGATCGAGAGTCTCGGGCTTGCCAGCGGTGATGCGATGTTCGATATCATGACGCTCGGCGGAGGTACCGGCAACGGCAGCATCCCGTACATCATCGACCAGATGAAGCACGGATCAGGGAGGGCTGCTGCCGGGCACAAGCATTTTGCGCTCTGTGTGTGGCCCGATCTGATTGAGGCTGATCACCGGCACTTTAATGCGGTCTGCGGGTTGTCCAGATTGCTAAAATACGGCGAAGACGCTCACCAGAACGCGGACATGGTGCTCCTCGTTGATAACACGACTCTTGGAAAGAGGGTCGAACTCGTTGATGATGAGTCCAATTATTACTTTGAGATCAATAAGCTGATCGCACAGGCGATCGACCTGATAATGGCGCCCGGAAGGAAGAATACGAACCGTGTGATCGATGTCAATGATTACATCGTCTTTCCGTCGCATATCGGGGTCTATCATGCCACACCATGCATGTCCCTGGGAAACGACGTTGACTTAATCAGCCTCGAATCCGCGCTCGACGACGCCGCAGAGAATGCGTTCTTCCCGATGGACATCGGCACCGCGACGATGGTCTGGCTGATCGT
>JAUWHQ010000183.1 GCA_030605805.1 Methanosarcinales archaeon
TTTTCATCGCCGGGGCAGTCTATCGTTGATGCGTCATGACCACGGTTGCCTGCTGCGATCACAGGCACCACGCCAGCCGCAGTGATGTTGTTGATCGCAGCGGTCATGGTATCATCATGTTCACTGCTGCCACCACTGAAACTGATCACATCTGCGCCGCTATCTATCGACCACTGGAATGCGGCGATAACATCGCTCGAATAAGCATCGCCCGCCGAATTAAAGACCTTTGCAACCAGCAGGTTCGTTCCGGGCGCAACACCGGTCTCTAGCCCACCCGCCCCCGTGCCTGACACCGTTCCGGCAACGTGGGTGCCATGCCCGTGATCATCGTACATATTAAGCGAACCATTTACATAATCGATCCATTGGAGGATCTTCGGATCATTGGTCGCTCCATTGTCGTCAAGGTCATCGAGGTCTGCGTGATCTGCATATATTCCGGTGTCAACGATCGAAACATTGATCCCGGAGCCATTGATCCCGAGATCCCACACATCTGTTGCATTGATCTTGGAAACGCCCCACGTGGGGCTGACCGCCACGGTATGGAACGCGGGTTCCTTTAGCAGGTGCAGGATGCGGTCAGGCTCGATTCGCTTTACATCGTCACGTCTCGACATCGCTTGTATGGCAGACCGCGATGCTTTCATCGCGACCGCGTTCACAAGCCAGAGATCCCTGACATCACCCGGATCGCTGAGAAGACCGAGCCTGCCGGATGTGCTGGCAGCACCCCTCTGCGCGGCACTCCCGGTTCTCGCCTGCTTTGGATGTTTCAGGACGATGATGACCGGAATCCTGGCAGAATCGCTCTTTGTAGAGCACATCTGCACCTTCAGGTCAGGTACAATCTTATCTGAACAATCCAGACCATCTGGTGGTGCAGGGGCTGCATACACCAGCATGGTGGCTATAAGCAGTAGTGCGACGGCTGTTGCGATCTGTTTCAATGAGTGACCCCCTGATACATATCCGATCGGATGGATGTGGTGCATTCATAATATTGGAATGCGCCGCTATTATAGGCTCGGGTGATGCGCGACACAGGGGTCTGGTACTTATGGGAACAATATCCGAAAATCCGAATGTGGTTCTGGCGATTACCGAAATTCGCCGACTAAGGGGAGGGAGATCACTCGCCTTTCCTTGTCTGAGAAACGGTTGGGTGAGAGTCAGAGACAGATCATCAAGAAAAGAGAGAATGGCAGACCAATAGCCACCCTCATCATACGAGCCCGTACCGCTCGACATTGTGGTCGGCGATCGCCTGAACCTTTGCAAGCTCCTCTTTGCCGCTTTCTGTGAAGAGGTGCTTAAACCGCCTCTGCATACGAAGATACTCTTCGACAGGCGTCTGTTTAATCTTGTGCACCTTCCCGAGTTCGCCGTCCACGAACTCAACGAGCGGGTAGAGCGCGGTCCGGACAGCGAGTCTTCCGATCTCGACTGCCATTGCGCTGTCAAAGTACCAGCCTGTGCAGCATGATGAATGAATCTGGACATAAGTCGGACATCTGGTCTCGGTAGCGGTTTTTACCTTGCGGATTACGTCTTTTGGGTACGAGATCGAAGTGGTCGCCACATAAGGCGAGCCGTGCGCCACAAGGATCGCAGGCATATCCTTCTTCGGGCGGGGATTCCCGTACGATGCGCTGCCAGCCGGGCTGGTCGTGGTTGCAGCATCAAACGGCGTTGCAGCGACATTGTGATCTGGTTAGAACCCATGTATATTTAAAATCTATGTGGCAATCTATGTGGCGGTGGGGCAGTCGGTGTGTTCTCCTGAATTAATTTGTCGTGCGGTACGGTTGGAATTCCTCTCACTGCTTAAGGGATGGATCGGAGGCGGTCTCACCAACGCCGATCAACTACGAGTCTTGTGAAAAATCGGTAGTGTACCAATCCGGGATAGTTAATGAAAATATCGTCTTTCCAAAAAGTTTTCATGATAATTATTTCTGATATCAAATATTTATAGATTCGCGCAAAAATAAATGCTATAATCCCAAAGTTAACAAATCTACGTTCATTAGTATTTATCTGTAGTTGGCTATATTTTTTGGATTTTTGAGATTGTTATTGGGTGGGCTACAACCGCATCACACATTATGATAAACTATCGTATAGTAGGACAGTACAGAAAAATCACCCCCGACTCTCCCCATCGCTTCCACGCCCGCCAGCCCCCGAACACCAGAAGCAGAAGCACCGCCGCTGCCACGATCCACCACTTATTCGTCAGGAGCTTCTCTGAAAACGGCACCTTCGGAGCCACGGAAACCCCAATCTGCATCGGATCCGAGATCCGGATATCGCCATCCCCGTCCTTGAACCTGATCCCTGTACTTATGCTGTACACCTTTGGAACCGCGCTCCGGTCGGTGCTGACACGGAATTGCGCGGTCACAGACTCGCCAGGCACAATCGTGCCGAGACGCTCCTGATTGTTAATCGCATTAAATGGCAGCATGTCGCTTACGCGAGCGATCGCATCTGTTGCGGTCTCTTCACCGGTATTTTGGTATGTGACGTTTAAAAATCCAGTCCCTCCGACCTGTAGATCGGATGCCACGTCGGTGACCTCGAAATCCGACTCTTTCGTAACCACGATCACTATAGTATGGTTCTGCACCCCGGTCGTATTCCAGTAATTGATATTCGGCTTATCAGGGGTACCGCTCACCTGCACATTCCAGATGTGGTCGTAACAGGTCTCCATACGCAGGCGATACGTGCCGGCGGGCGCATCATCCTCGATACGGATCGGAAACCGTGCCGTTCCAGTTTCACCTGCTTTGATGGACTCGATCTCCCGCACATCTAATAGGACATCGACCGGCGCACCGTCTGCAAAGAGCACGACATCGACATGATTTGCGCACGATTTTTCGATCTCTGTCGCAAGTTCGGTTGCAGCGAGTATAATCTCGTCGTCATAGTTCTCCTTACTGGAATTGAGATATTGATCGCCCTTGATTCTGTAGATCGCCCCGTAATTCTGGAGCGTTATTTCGAGTACCGCATCCTCGCCGCGATAAAACTCGTAATCCCCGACAAGCGTCGCAAGCAGGTATGGCTCGCCTGTGACATCATAGTAATTCGTGGATCGTGTGTAGCTCTCAGGGATGTACTCGCTTCCGACCGCAACCGGAACCGCGAGCAATAGGGCGGTTGCGACGGTGGCAATTATGGCAACAATCTTCGTTCGCACCTGAGATCACCCGCTCAATCGTCTTGTTCATCCGTTCTCGGTGTGTTCCTGTTCTTGGCAAAGTTCGTGAGATAATACCGCACTCCGGTTGCCACGAGCACGAGAAGTGTAAGCAACACAGCCGGAAGAATGTAGGGCTTTACCTTCTCGGATGTCGGTATCAGATGTGCAATCGCGACTGTTGCAGTCATGGACTCTGATATTCTTGACTTCCCGGTCGAATCCGTAAACCTGATTTCGGTATCGATGCCATACGGCTTTATTGCGGCGCCGGAATCCGTATCGAGTACGAATATGCCGGTTACGCTCTCGCCCGGGGCAAGCGTTCCGAGATATGCCTGATCATCGGTGCTGCTGAACGGATCGGTCACGCTGATCCGTGCTACCGCATCGGTTGCAGTCTCCTCGCCTGTATTCCGGTAAGTTATGGAAAGCACCCTGCCATCCTCGCCTGCACGGAGATCGGATGATACGTTGGTAATCTCAAAGTCAGCCAGTTTCTTGACGGTTATGTAGAGTACTTGTGTCTGGTCGAGTGTGTCGTACCAGAGGTTCACGTCAGTTCTACTGTCAGAGACGTTTCCGCTCACCTGAGCGTTCTTCTGGTACAGGTAGCTCGTGGCGAGTATCAGTGGGTATGTGCCGGCAGGAGCATTCTCATCGATCTCGATGTTGAATCGGGCAGTCTTACGCTCTCCCTTATCGCCATTGATCGATCCTGCCTGTTGCGGTCCCGATTTCACCTTGATCGGGATCTCCTCTGGCGCTATGAGCATTACAGTGATCCCGATCGCATTCACCTGCTGGAGTTCGTATCCGAGTTCCATATCTGCAAGGTCTTCCTCATTATCGCCGTCGGGCATGCGGTCGGACTCGAATCCGAGAACAACTCCACGGTTGATCAGATCGATTGTAAGCGTCACCTCATCGCCGCGATCGAACTCAGCATCGCCGACGATTGCCGCTGTCAGGTTGGGCTTGCCGTAGATATCGTAGAAGTTCTGCGAGAACGTAAAGCCCGGCGAGAGGTCGTCTGGTATTCCAGCGACGGACGCGGTAGGCATCGATGCTGCGATCGCTGCGATTAGTAGTAGTGTGGCGAGCATTTCCTTAATCCTGTTCATGGTTTCTCCCGCAACAATACTTTGAATCCAGCCTGTTCAAAATGCCGGTCAGTCGTCAACGCTTCTGTCAAACCATATTCTTGCATGGCGACAAACGAGATACAATCGGTTAATCCCCACTCTTTGTCCACTCGTTCCATGTAAAGCTGCCACCCCTTTTCATACAACTCCTCAGAAAGAGGAATGATCTCAATGCCGGGGTCTTCTTCCAGCGCTTTTGTCAACGTAACAGAAGCACTCCGATAGCGCAGCTTAGCCAGCGCATTACCGATTTCCAGTACTACTGCCCGTGTAGTGACGAGCCGGGTCCCTTCGGCTTCTATCTTCATTGCAAGCATTTCCGCCAATTTGTGATATCGGTCTGTTGTGGCGGAGAGGGCAATGGCGTAGGAAGCATCAAGAAAGATTTCAATCATCAGATCGCTCACTCTTCGTTTTGTAAAGGTAATCCTCAAGATTGGTTGACCAATCGGATGGACCTTCCAGCTTAAGTGAGCGAGCAGTCTGCAAAAAAGATCCTGCTTTCGCCTTCGCGGGTTTGATTATCTCGATTGTTATGCGCATATATGTGTTGGGTTCCAGGTCTACCGGCTCTTCTGGATGTAACACCATACCATCGAAGGTTGCATGTATTGTCTTTAGCATCTTATCATCTCCATCATTTGGTTCTTCATTCGGTTATCATATTCGTGACATTTGGCATCGCTCGTTCCACCCGTTCACCTCGTGTACAGTAGCTACGCAGGAGTTTTCATAATATTGAAAAGATTCGTACCGCGTATACAAGTGGCAGTATATCATGAGTCACGCCCCCAGTCCCGATCCACTTCAGCCGCCCGGTTACCATCCCAGATCCAGTGAAGTTTCTGCTGGCTCTTGGGATTGGTATATTCAACCAGTCCCTGCACGTTTTCAGTATTGTGGTTCTTGGAAAAGGTCAGAGTATTGGCAGAAAAAGTTCGTTTGAGCCAGTCGAGATCGGCTCTATCCTCATAAGATAAGTTATACCTGACATCTTCAATTCCTGCCGAAAAATTAACCAGCGACCATGCAGCCGGTGCCGTTAGACAGCATCCTATCTGTGCGGCTTGAGCTACTTTCTGAAGATGATCGTGATCGACCGCCTCGATGTAGATCGCTGGAGGAAGGAGGGGGTGCTCACTTCCCTGTAATTTACTACTATGTGAAACAGAGTTCCGGTTACCTTTTACAAAATCTTTCATCTTCCGGACCATCGAGGGAGTCCTGGCACCTGTTAAAACCGCTTTTGGCAAACCATACGGCGGCAGGGCAACAAGAACAGGCGGGCAAGCAAAAACCTGACGTCTGTCACTATCAAAATCGAACTCACAATGACCCAGCGAGTCCAGATACCGGATAGTCTGGCGCCGGACGTAATTAAGATCGACTTCGCTTGTCGATATTCCGGGTAACTGGCACAGTGCATCAAATGTTGCATTGAACTTATCTATACTCATCCGCCCACTCGTGCTGATGGCTTGCAGAAGTAACTTAGACACGTTTTGCAACCTCCCCGTATTTTACCCACATGTCCCGGATTTTCGGAAGCGTTGGGCATTTAGTCTTCTTACGTCTGACCCATATCGCTTCTTTCCACCGTTTTACAGCTCGGGTATCATCCAACACATGGTGTGGGTCTGGAGCGCTTTCTGCGCCTTCAGGCTGCCCGCAGAAATGGACCACCCATTTATCCTTCCCAGAATTGGCGACTGCCCAAACAGGTAGCCAATCTTCTGGTAGATTCTCATCAGGCCAGTCTGCTACTTCACCGGGTCTGGAACCTAAAAACATGATTCTGCGTGACAGGTATGTGGGGCGAGCTTGTGAAAGAACGCTGGATGCCGCTGGATCAACGCCAGCAACAACTGCCCCTGTGGCGCATGGTGCGGAAACATCACCTGATAGTACCCGACCTGAACTATCCCGCGATGGCACCTCCTTAAACGATATCGGAAGTTCCGGCTCTTCCAGCCGTATCACATGTTTCTGTAAAGGATCCGGTTCATCTTTGAAGACCTCAATATTTAATGGGCAGTCAACTGGTGCATCTGCTGGGATGCGCCAACGAGCAATGGACAAGTCTTCTCGTTTGAGTTCATCTCCGTTGAGAGTTACACGTTCACTGCCGTCACCGCCTTCGAGGATGATTAGCGGAGGTCCGAACTTCAAATATCTATTACCCCGACCAATCTTTATCCCACCTTGGAGCCGGATGCGCAGCAGGCTGGAAAGCGTGAGTACGTCAATGCCCTCGCAGGATTCCTGCGCACCCATGCCTTCAAATAGCGACCATCCAGAAGGTAGCCCTTGAAGCGACAGTTCTTCGAATTTTTCGCAGCAGTCGGTTCCCCACCGCTGCACACCCGCCACCCTGCTGTCGCTGCACGCTACCATAAACTTACAATCTCGTTCCAGACGTTGTGATTCAACCCACTCTCTCGAGAATCCTTCTCTATTTCCGGGTAGAAAAAGCCTTGCATCAGCTCTTTTAAGGCGTGCTCGCCATTTATTCTCTTTATCCTCAAATCTTACACCAGTAGACCAATCTACTGTTGCCGCATCCAATGGTCGCGAATGCCGTGTGTTGGCGTTCGTCAACTTTGTTGACCAGTTTGGCACAGTCTCTTTGCATGAAAATATTTGTCCATCGCATTCGAATTCAAGACCGTTATCTGGAAATGGACGGTTGGTTTTGAGCCGGAGAGTTGATGCAATTGTTCCTGAAACTCTGTCCAGTTCGAGACAGATGCGCAGTCCCACTTGTGATGGGGCGTGATCTGAACTTGATGTGGTGTATGAAGTAACACTCCCATCCCATTCAACAAGTTTATTGAGTACAAGATCAATGAGTGCATTTACCATCTCAATACTATCGCCTTGCGTCCCTTTCAGAAGTTTCAATGTACGTTTTTCCAGTCCATCCTTACCGTAGTTCAATAGAACTCGCCTGAGTACCGCATCAGAAGGAGTATCGGTCGGGTCGAGTTCTGCTTCACTGAATATCAGATGTAAATAATTCCGCTCATCATCAGACAGGAG
>JAUWHQ010000013.1 GCA_030605805.1 Methanosarcinales archaeon
GGGCGTTCCATTAACGAATTACGGGGAATGTCACTCCAGGAGTTCGCAGAACTGTTGCCGGCATCCCAGCGCAGGAAGATCAGGAGAGGATTTAATGAGAATCATAAGAAACTGATCCAGCGCGTTAAGGATGGCGATACCGAGATAAGAACACATCTCAGGGACATGATCATCCTGCCGGATATGGTGGGAATCGATCTTGAGATCCATGATGGCAAGAAGTTTAACAAGGTGTCGGTGCAGCCCGAGATGGTCGGGCATTACGTCGGTGAGTATGCGCTTACCAGACAGATGGTGAGACACGGCAGCGCGGGCGTTGGTGCGACCAGATCCAGCAAGTTCGTGCCGCTCAAGTGACGGATAACAACCAACTCACTAAATCCAAACGTAATAAATTGTAAATCAGTAAGGAGATACAATGGCGAGGGTCAATTATTCGTGTGAATCGGATCCAAACACATCATCAAGAGCGATGGGCTACGAGTTACACATTTCACCAAAGCATTCGAGAGAGATCTGCTCCAAAATCAGGAAGATGAAGACGCCGGAGGCAAAGCGATTTCTTGAGGATGTGATGGCGCTCAGGCGGGCAGTTCCGTTCAAACGATTCAACGGGAACGTCGGGCATCGGCGTGGCAGAATGGCTGCTGGCAGGTATCCTGTGCGCGCGGCAACTGAGATTCTCAAGGTGCTCACCAATGCCGAGCAGGGCGCTGAGGACAAGGGTCTCGAACCCGAGCGCATGAGGCTTGCACACACATCGACCAAGCAGGGCAGGACAATTCGTGGAACCATGCCGCGTGCTATGGGTCGTGCAACTGCGAAGAACACCGAAACCGTGACGGTTGAAATCATTCTGGAGGAAATATAAATGGCAGTTGAACGAAGGTTTGTGCAGCAGGGTCTGAACAGGGCAAGGATGAGCGAATATTTCTCAAAACAGCTCGAACGCGCCGGCTATGCTGGAATGCAGATTAACAGGACCCCGATGGGGACTCAGATCACAATTTTTGCAGAAAAACCAGGAATGGTCATTGGAAAGGGTGGAAAATCCGTTCGCAAACTGACAACAGATCTAAATAAATTTTACGATCTCGACAATCCTCAGATCGACGTGCAGGGCGTGGGCGTGCCTGAATTGAACGCGCAGTTGATGGCGTCGCGCATCGCAAGCGCACTCGAACGCGGCTGGTATTTCAGAAAAGCGGCACATTCAACGCTTCGCAGAATCATGGGCGCTGGCGCGCTCGGTTGCAGGATCGTGCTTTCCGGAAAACTCACCGGTCCGAGGTCGCGGATCGAGAAGATTGTCGAGGGTTACATCGTACACGCAGGCAAGCCGGCTGAGGAGATCGTGCACACCGGCTTTGCGACTGCGGTTATGAAACTGGGTACGATTGGCTGTAACATCAAGATCGTGCTGCCAGATGCCGTGCTACCCGATGTCTTCAATCTGGTGAAGGTCGAGCCGCCTGAACCAGTGGTGGCACCAGAACCGGTAGCCGAACCAACAGGTGAGATACCTGAATCGGTCGTGGCAGTCGGGTCAGTCGCAACAACCGAACCATCGATCGAACCACCCGAGACCGGGGTAGAGGTGCCATCAGGGGCACCATCAGGAATAGAGACTCCGGTAGAAGAGGTATCGAGAGCTTCAGGCGGAGCTGCTGCCACAGGCGCTCCCGCCACTGGGATATCTGCA
Organism: Methanosarcinales archaeon; assembly: GCA_030605805.1. Classification (GTDB taxonomy): domain Archaea; phylum Halobacteriota; class Methanosarcinia; order Methanosarcinales; family Methanogasteraceae; genus Methanogaster_D. The sequence goes on from JAUWHQ010000013.1 coordinate 1,703, forward strand.
GGTGCGGGAGTTGCCACTGAGGTTACACCTGCTCCAGTTGAAACAAAGGGGTTGCGCCCCGAAGAACCCGCCGAAATAAAACCCACGCAGGCACCTCAGAAAAAGGCGGAAACCCGCAATGTGGGCGGCATCTGGGAGCACAGGCACGATGACCTCGACTGGCACGTGATGGCGATCGTGCACAAGCCAGAGGAGACCGGCGAACCGGCAGAGGAGGTTCGGGTGGTTGGTGGCGTCACCGAGCACAAACACGGAAGATTCACTTACTGGCATCCGAAATCGCGGGTGCATAAGGAGGCTTGAGCGATGGCAACGCTTCGATCGGAAGAGATCAGGAACATGAGCCCGCAGGAAATGCTCGATGAGCTTGATTCACTGCAATCAGAGCTGATCGGGGAGCGCGCGCTTGCCTCTGCCGGCGGGGCACCAGAGAACCCCGGACTCATCGGGCAACTACGGCGTTCTATCGCACGAATCAAGACCATCCAGAGAGAACGGGGTTTGTGACCAGTTTATGATCGACTTACAGCTGATTTGTGAATGATTCATGACCGATTCGACCAATTTTGTGGCAAAGCGACTATGACAGAAGGATATGCGATCACCCCTGAAAATTTGATATATCACACGCTGATCGGTCTTGAGGCTGTGGTTTCAGGTAGCACGAACCCTGATATGGTCGGGATCGCAGGCGTGGTGATCGATGAGACGAGGAACACGCTGGTCATCAGCCCCTCCCTGACAGGAGTTTTCCACGGGAAACCGGACCGGTCTGA
>JAUWHQ010000177.1 GCA_030605805.1 Methanosarcinales archaeon
TCGCCATAAACTAAAGTTCGAGACCCTCCCTTTGAACCAAATATTTTTCCTAATTGTTTAATTTGTTCATGTCTTCCGATAAAACATTCTAATGGTATTATGCCGCCTTTTACTAAAATGGGCGCACTCGAAAAGGGATTACTCCATACGCCGTATAATTCCCAAATATCTCTTATGATCTCGATTGTCACACTACCTATGTTATATTTGATTATTTAAAAAGCTGTTGAATAGTTACATGAATCCTTGTAACAAAGATGTAACTATGTCTTATGTTGTCGGTTTGAAAATGGATGCACGTTGTGATAGTCTCCCGAAGCCCCAGCCGCTCCACCCATGACCCGACCGTAGCCATGGAAACATGATGGCGCCCAGAGACCAATGCTTGCCCATTGCTTGAGATGTGGGAATGCTTTGCGCAATTCTCTGCTTGACCTGCCTTTTATTCTCTTAGCTATAAAGCTCACAGAATATTTTGGAGGATGTTTTATAAAAAGATGGACATGCTCCATATTCACCGCCATATCGATGACTTCAATCTTCATCTATTTACAGATCTTACGGATAATCCCCTCAACAGCAAGCGCGATCGTCTTCTCGACCAGAATCTTCCCGCGATATTTTGGCGAGAAGACCATAGACCATAAGGCAGTCAGAAGTGAAACCGTGTGTCGATCATGGCGGAGTTCCCTTTGCTCCATGCGCAAACCGTTAGAACACATCTTACATAAAAGCTTCTCAAGCGCCGAGTCCATCCACTTAACTCATAACCCACGCCGCAGCCACCAGCAGCGCAAGCAGTCTTGCGATCTCGTTCGTAGCCCCGATCACGTCGCCGCTGATCCCGCCAAAGTTGCGGTTCGCAACTATAAGAACGACAAACGATGCGCAGGTTGCACTGCCGAGCATGAGCAAACCAACGCCTGCAAGCACAGCCCAGCACACCGCAGCCGAGAAGGCAAGCCCTATCCCAAACTCACGAAATCCGGTGTCATCGATCATGATCGACCCGAGCCCCTGGTGGATGCTCTTCCCGAACGCTGATATTGTGAGCATCGCCTGCTTTGCACTCACTTCGGCAGCGATCATAGCCATCAGAATCAGGCTGTGACCATTACCGTAACCCACGATCTCGCCGATCGCTGTAAAGAGTCCTAAAATTACAATCACGCAGAAGACGACTCCTCCGATGCCGAGCGAGACATCGCGCATCGCACCTATCTTCTTTTCACGGGATCCGTGCGCTACAAACCCGTCTCCAAAATCGGCGAGCCCATCAAGATGATTGATCCCGGTGAGGTAATACAGGGCGGCGATGACCATAACCGGTGCGACATCCGGACTCCGGAGCACCGACTCGAGCAGATAACCAAGTGCCCCTATCAGAAGCCCGATCACCGCCCCAATGACCGGAAAGAGATATACCCGCTTTCCAAGGGCGGCAAGCCCTTCCATGCTGATGCCAACCGGAATGGTCGTCAGAAACCCGATGCCAGAACGTGCGGCGAAGAGAAAGTCACGTATCATGCGCCACATAACTCCATAAGTCATATAACTCCCATTTCTCCGAGGCGGGCTGGCAGATACGTATCAGTCACAAAATCCAGCCCCTTTCCGGCAAACGCCTGCTGCTCGGATTTCTTACCGAGTTTCAGTTGGAGATTGATCTGTTCCTTCCAGTACTCGGTATCGAATCTCGGATCGGTGAGTTCGCTCTTTAGAGCAGCGATATCCTGATCGGTCAGCTTATCGGTGGATAGCGAGTATTCAACGATATCAGACGGTTGCACTCCAAGAAACAGCGCCTTCGGTGCCGCAAGATACTCGGAGAGGTGCGCACTCTTGATCGATCCGTAAGCAACGCTTGCATAGATCCGGTAGCTCCACGGGTCGCCGTCCGTAAAGACGACGACAGGGAGCGAGAGTTCCTCGCTCAGCCTTTTCACCATGCGGCGGGTGCTTCGTGCGGGCTGCCCCTTCAGGTGCACCAGAATCGCATCATACTTAGCATCGAACCCGTTCTCGATCAATCTGGCGTACATACCGCCGGTCTCGATTGCAACAACGAGCTTTGCATCGTGATCCTTGAAAACAATATTATCCACGTTGAACGGGATCTGATAACCGCTTTCGCCAACATCTTCCTGGCAGTGGATGAGGCGGTCACCCCGTTTCGTCTGTTCGGTTATGCTGACCGGTCCAAACATCGTTGCCCCATCCTCCTCAGGACGAATGTGAAAATCTTCACGTTGAAGCGCGGTAATGATCTCAAGATCCTCGATCAACCGGTCACTCTCAGATTGCTGCTTGAATTTTGCGATATCCCAGTTTTCTGATATGTAATAGAGTTCTCGAAGCGTAGATCCACGGTTGTTCCTCAAATGCTCGTTTATGAGCAATTCTACTGAATACGCCATCTTCAAAAGATGATAAGCACCTTTGACCGATTTTGCACTCCGCAAACTGGTCTGATCACCGTATACCCAGACCTCGCTATCCTCGTTGTACTCGATGTTCTTCTTTGTTCTCGTGGATATCTCGATGTTGGGGATCGTTCCGTTCTCGAACTGGTCGTACAGACCGCGAATTATTCCAAGCAGCGTGTCTTCTGCGATGTTGTTGTCGGTCATGTTATCGTTTCTCGCCCGAGGGGCAATTTTTCAGGGATGTCGCACCATTTGGCGTTTGAATATTTCGTTAACGGTAGAATAAACGATTGCCCCCTCTGTCTTTTAGAAAGGAAAAGACCGATTATCTCACATCTTTCTGTTGATGTTTCAGAGCCGACTATCACCGTGAAATCGTCTATCTTGCATTGCATTTCATTTTAAAATCTTTAGCTATTTTAAATCTGCTTTTGGAGGAAAAGTATCACCCGGACCATAAAATGAAACCGTAACCTTTCTTCCACCAGGATGATAGTATCTTTGGTGACTCCCCTTGTGAGATCGAAGATAGAATCCATCACGAGAAAGAGCGGAGATGATTTCTCTGGCAGTTATGTTCCGCAGCTTGCTATAATCGATCGGCATCAGGCTGTTACCATTACTCTTGGTTCAGAGAAAATCTGAACTTCCTTTTCCGGAGCTTCAGGTATGGGTTCTCCGTCTTCGATTAGTTCTTCTATTATCATTTCAACTACTTCTCTTATATTTTTTAATGCTTCTTCTCTGGTATATCCCCATGTAGCACCCCCAATATCCTCAAGGACTGGGCAGTAAGCATGCCATCGATCTTCATCCGGTTCGACCACCACTCTGAAAAGATAGGTTCTCGTCTCTGATTCGCCTGTAATCATGTATATGTTGCTTACCTGCGTTTCACGATATATAAGTTTCGATTTTTTGATGTGGGTCACGCCGCCTTATGTTGACCGTCCCGTGAAAAGTCTTTATGCCATCACTCCGAGATCCTCCGGATAATTCACATTCAGAAACGTGCGCAGAGTCCAGTACAGCGGTAATCATCTCGTCCACAACCGGTGAGATGCGATCAGCCATCCGTCTGATTATGGGCGTTCCACCGATGGTTAGCAGTGCCTTATCCTTCCCGAAACGTGTGCTTCTGCCGTCGCAGAGGATGATCGCTGTTCTCGTCTCACATCCGGGTCCAGCTGTTTCATTATAATTTTGCTCTTTCTATCAAATCTGCGGTTATCATGAAACTCTCGTCCACCGCAGAAAGAAGTTCATCATGTACGGAGTTTGGGGAGTGGTACAGTTGAACCAGCACTCCCACATCCTTTGCAGCCAATACTGCAGGCACAAAATCACTATCCCCCGTTACAAGGATCGCTTTTCCGATCTGTCTACCCCAACTGAGTCGAACGAGATCCACAGCAAATAAAATATCCACTCGTTTCTGCACCAACTCGTTGCCTGCCCAACCAAAGCTTCCCGAGTCTCACCTCAAACCTGGGGAGTTTTCGAAGCGTATAGGTGAATTTATCCATTGCTGAATACCTTCGCCTTTCTTCATCGGTTGGAGGGTTGCTCTGATAAGGATGTATATGTAGTAGTATGTCCTCAATCGTTCATACCCTTCGCAGACATTCTCGGAAAACTTATGGAAATCTACCTTTGGACGAGAAAAGTCCAGTTCTAACAGTTTGGCAAAGTATCCACCGTCTATTAATACTGCCGCCCTTTCCAAACAAAAACACCTTTTTTATTTTTTACTACCATCCCGGAAAGGAACGGTAGCGGTTATTTACATACATCACGTAGGTTCTCACAATATATAAAACTAACGCCAGTGATCTCTATACTTTCTCTTCGCGTCGTATATCCCCTCCTCCGGACATGTGTAGATCGCCCGAGTGGTTCGTATCCCCGCTGTTTCCGAACTTCGTGGACGGCAACACCACCCCACCCACTGCCAGTCGCCCCGTAAAAAGTGTTCATACCAGCCTCCCAAGATCCTCCGGATAATTCACATTCAGAAACGTGCGAAGATCAGGATCAAACCTGCGCAGCGACTCTGTCGGCACAAAAACCGCCCGCTTCAGGAGGGATATCGCTGAACGGACGGTGCGTTCCCTATTTTCCATGGCGATCTGGCACGCACGTATCATCGGTCTGCCATACACTGCATGGAGCGCCTCGATCATTCCGTTGCGGTGCATGGGAACCGCGGCATCGGCATCGCCACCACTGTCCTCTGCGCATCCGAAGAGCGCATCAATGACATCAGGATTGATGTGCGGCAGGTCACATGCAAGACAGACTGAGTACTCTGATTCGGATGCCTGTATGCCTGCAAGAATGCCTGCAACCGGACCATATCCGGTAACTGGATCGTAAACAACCTTCAGATCGTTAGGGATCGCTTCCGCGATGTATCTGCCCTGCGCCTGATCGCGGGCAGCGATGATGATCTCATCCACGACCGGCGACACACGCCCGATCATCCTTCTGATCATGGGCGTTCCATCAATCGCAAGCATCGCTTTATCGCTTCCGAAACGGGCACTTTTACCGCCGCACAGGATGATTGCAGTCCTCATATTTAATATTTACCTGCTCTCTCAAGCGATACCCACCGTCTGACCATACTACTTCGCCCTTTCCAAAGAAAACACCTGTTTTATTTTCTGGTTACCATCCCGGAAAGGAACGGCAGCAGTTGTCTATGTATGTTATCCGCGGTTTCGCGATACATAAGACTAACGATCAACACAGGGAAACATGCGCAAGGTTTAATAATGCATAATTTAAAAGAACTATTTGTATTTATTACACGTATAGTCGCTCCCAGTGTTAAAAGGTTTTTGGGAACGGGCACCTTATATTCAATCACTATGAAAGTTCAGGTTGTGCCAGATGAAGCGATGAAGTATCAGATCATTTTTGTGACAGGGAACCGGCACAAGGTGGTAGAGGCAGCCGCCATCTGTGCACCGCGCGGGATAGCGATCGTGCAGAACAACTGCGGGTACCCTGAACTGCAGGACGACGATGTTGCGCGGGTTGCCGCGTATGGGGCAGAGTATATGGCAAACCGGCTGAACTGTGCGCTGATCGTCGAGGACACCGGGCTCTACATCGATGTGCTGAATGGGTTTCCCGGACCGTATGCCGCATACATCTACGACACCATCGGCAACACCGGCATCCTTGCGCTGATGCGGGATATCAGGGGAAGCGATGACCGAAGAGCCACGTTCAGGTCGATAGTCGGGTACTGCGAGCCTGATATGGCACCGATCACTTTCGAGGGCACGGTCACCGGAAGGATCGCGTATGAGGAGCGAGGAGAAGGCGGATTCGGATACGACCCGATCTTCGAGATCGATGGCGTCACCTTCGCATCGATGAACGATGATGCCAAGAATGAGGTGTCGCACAGGGCTAAATCGTTTGAGAAGTTTGCTGAGTGGTTCCTAAAGCGCGAGAATCCGTGAAAACGGCGTGCAGGTTCTGTTTCAGGGTATGCGCCCGGGGGAGGGGTTCCGGGCGATCGAGCTTAGCTGCACGCAAGAGAACTTATGTGAGTCAGGCTGGGACAAATCCACTCCGACAACCGTGACGCCAGAAGAGGAGCGGCATGATGATCGTTCCCCGAAGAAATCCTCAAAGTGTAGAGTTTTTGGTCGAGATTTTGTTAAAGTTGGGATGTAATTTACAGAAATACACCCGGATTTTTGGATGGTGCCTTTTTAACGTAACAAGTCAAGATAAGTCAAGATAATTGTCACCCGTGAAAAAACGAATAAAAACAGCCTCATAATCATCCCGGGCAAACAAGGAATACGATCATGATGAAACGCAACTCCTACCTCCCCGTGCTCGCACTGCTACTGCTAACTCTGCTCATATCGCTGCCGGTATGCAGCGCATCTGTCGTCTATGTGATCGAGGTGGACGACATGATCACGGCAGGGACCGAGATGCAGATCAGCCGCGGCATCGATCATGCAATCGAGATCGATGCTGAGGCGGTATTGATCGAACTTGACACGCCGGGCGGGCTTGTTACGTCGATGGAGGGGATTGTGTCGAGTATAGAGAACTCGCAGGTACCCGTGGTCACGTTTGTGCCGCAGGGCAATCGTGCATTCTCTGCCGGAGCATTCATCCTGCTTTCGGGGCATATCGCAGCGATGGCACCCGGCACAGCCACCGGAGCGGCAACGCCGATCGCGATAACGGCGACGGGCGCAACAGCAGCCGAGAACAAGACGATCAACGCGTACGCTGCGCGGATGCGCGGGATCGCTGAATATAGAAATCGGTCGGTTGAGACCGCAGAAAAATTCGTCACAGAAGGGCTTTCCCTGACCGCTGATGAGGCGCTGGACCGTGGCGTGATCGATTTGATCGCCACAGACCGAAGCGACCTTTTTAATCGCATCGATAACCAGACCGTGAACGTATCAGGGCGCCCGATAACCCTGCACACAAAAGAGGCGGTCTTTGTCGAAGACGAGCCGTCATTGGTGGTTTCAATCGTTGATATCCTCAGCAACCCGCAGATAGCCTTTGTACTGTTTCTGATCGGGATGTACGGGATAATCTATGGGCTTGCATCACCCGGTACGTACGTTCCTGAGATGACCGGGGCGATAGCGATGATACTTGCGCTGTACGGGATGGGAATGTTCTCGGTCAGCACATTTGGCGCGATATTGATCGTTGCAGCCATAATACTCTTCATAGCCGAGGCTCTCACGCCGACATTCGGGATATTGACGCTCGGCGGCGTCGTCTGCCTGATTCTGGGCGCGCTCATGCTCCCGCAGGAGCCGTTCCTGCCACCGGACTGGATCGCCGGCTTCAGGCGCACCGTCTTTGTGGCGGCGATCCTGTCCGCGGGAATCGTCGTGCTCGGTCTCGGACTTGTCCTGAAGACAAGGGTGCAAAAACCGACGACCGGGCAGGAAGAACTGATCGGCATGGCAGTCAGGGCGGAGACTGATATTGGTCCTGAGAGCGGGGGCACCGTGAAGGTTCACGGTGAGATATGGAGGGCGACAGCAACCGAACCGGTACAAAGAGGGGAGATGGCGGTGATCGTGGGCATGGACGGGCTTACTCTGATCCTTGAGAAGAAGTGAGCGAAGTGGGCGGAAGGATTGGGGCGAACGAAATAGTTCTCAACTGACCCGGAAGAAAACTATTAGTTGGATAGACCAGATGAACAGTTGATGATACGCATAGCAATACCAAAAGGCAGCCTCGGGGAACAGACGCTCCTGCTCTTCAAACAGGCGGATCTCGAGATCAAGAGGACGGATCGGGAGTACAATCCGAAAATCGCAGACCCGCGGATCGAGAAAGTGAAGATCCTGCGCCCGCAGGAGATTCCGGGTTATGTTGCCGAGGGCTACTTCGATGTGGGCATATCAGGGCACGACTGGGTGATTGAGTCTGGCGCAGACGTTGTCGAGATCGCAGACCTGCCCTACAGCAAGCAGGGCGCAGGAATCGTCAAGATCGTGATCGCGGTGCCAGATGATCAGGGGATCGAGTCCACACGGGATATCAAACCGCGCAGCAGGGTCACAACCGAGTATCCGAAGATCACCAGAGACTATTTTGAAAAACTCGGAATTCCTGTGGATATCCACTTCTCTTACGGCGCTACCGAGGCGAAGGTCCCGGATCTGATGGATGTCGTGGTCGATGTGACCGAAACAGGATCCACGCTCCGTAAAAATAACTTAAAGATCATCGATGTGATGCTTGAATCGGTTACGAAACTGGTCGTGAACAAAGATAGCTGGAACGATCCCTCAAAGCGAAAGGAGATCGAAGAGATCAGGACGCTGCTTCTTTCTGTCATCGAAGCTCGTGGCAAGGTGCTGCTGAACATGAATGTGCCGGCTGACCGACTCGATGATGTGATCAGCGCGCTGCCCGCGATGAAGATGCCGACCGTGTCCAAACTATACAATTCAGAGTATTATGCAATCGAGACGGTGGTCGAAAAGGCGACTGTGAACATCCTGATCCCCGAACTGAAGCATCTTGGCGCAGAAGACATCCTCGAACTCGATATATCAAAGATCGTGCGATAGAGGGAAGAGGGGGTCATCTTGCAAGCAGGATCGTGGCGTCGTCATCGACGCGATGATCCGGGAGAATAAACTCTCCAATTTCCTGAAGGCTGCGTGAGACATCGTAATTTGTGATATCAAGCGCAGCAGGATCCCGTCACTGTGCATCAGGATGGGATCACCCTCACAATACGGATGTGAAAAGACCTTCACACGCCCAAGATTGCGCCCGACGATCCCACCCATCGATGTGAAGTGCGACTCATCTGCGGTGTCAGTACTTCCGAAATGGTGTAGTTCCGAATGGAGATTGTCAGGTAAATGCGGTATAAGAAAGGATATTTTAGAGAAATAGTCAAAATAAGAGGATCCATATCAAGATATTATCAGATTGAAGAGCAAAAATCATTTGGAATTGGGTGAAACCATCTTTTGTAGGTTTTTCCGGTTTGGGAGTAAGGGGATTTCGGAACTACGGAGATATGAGATAAATCCCTTAAACAAATGTTAAAAAGACGTGGTGGAGTTCTATTTCTGTATTGTCCGTAGTACGTGTGTGCTTTGATTGACAACAATCCGAACATCCGTTAATTGAGTGTGGGTTCATCATCTTTTCTTTATTTCGTCCATAGCGTATCAGCAACTTGTTGATTTTTAAGGCAATTTCAGAGGCGTTTCCTTGAACTACGTATCCCACCATACAACCTATGCCCATTTTGTCTGAATATCTACCGTTGACGAAATTATCAATTCCTGTGGCGATATATCGACGACACAAATAACTGGCATTGCGTGTTATCCAATTGTTCTCTACCAAAACTTTCCCTTCTATTCCATAATACACGTCCTCGCGTACCCAGCCCCCAGAGATTTTAATGTCAATTCTGGGGGCAGTATCAGGATCTTCAGTACAATTTAACATCTCTTCTCGGTATAAATGGCTTTCAGGATCTATTCTCAATCTTATATCCTTTTCGTGTCTTATTTTTTGCATGTATCCAACTAAACAAGCAGAAAAGTAGGTTTCTTTCCATGTTAAATCATAGCGTTTTTCTCGTTTCATTCGTTTGAAGGCTTCTGTTATAATCCAGAGACATGCTTGCTCGAAATTGGAATCAACAATCGGAAGAAGGTCACTTGCCCGCCCGATTGTGTTTTGAAAATCCATCAACATGTTCAACTACTCCGCCTCAATCCTTCAGCTAATGTTTCATCTGCATCACGCAGAGCCATTGAACGAGTCCAGAAACGTTTTTCATCAGGTTTTGTTATGTAGAGCGTATCCTTATCATAGAATTTTACATTCCGTCTAACATATATACTTTCAGAATATTCTTCTATGATCTGTCTGTCGAGTCTTGATAGAGCATGTTCTAACCCCTCTGTCGAATCGGATATCGTCACGGTTCTTTCGTCATTAACTTCGCTGAAGCGAATGGATACTACACGAAGTGGCGCATCACCACGATAAACCACTGCTTTTGCCCTCGATTCTCCAAATTGTAGAATGCTATTAACCGCATCACAGAACGTTTCTGAGTAATCTTCAAGGTCTTCAGTATCCACTATGTCACATGCTTTTGAGTTCTCACCTTCTTGGAAAAAGTCCAGACTATATTCGAGTACATCATCGATTAAAAATCGCTCAGATTTAGACAGATCAAGACTTTCATAAACAATTTGATCTATATCAGCTTCGATTTTGCAGATATGCGCATCGGTCTCATGCAACCCCTCACCCATCAATTTACCAATCGCATCAACATTGCCTGCCAGCTTATCTATCTGCTTATCCGTAAAACGAAATGGCAAATCCGGTAATTGGAAAACCTCATTGGAATACACACTTTCACGTTCGACACCCCAAGTTGAAGCGGTCAAGAATAGAAAATACGATGAAAAAGAAGAATTCAGATATACTGTGATTGCTTTCATCAAAGCAGATTCATCCGAAGGTCCAGACACCCCGGTTATTGTCTTGCGGAAAGCACAATCATGCTCAGTAAATGCGGCACAAAACTTCTTATTCGCCTGTCCTTCTTTTATAAGAATGTGCGGTCCAAAATAGGTTTCCATGCATCCGAATCTGAAAAAAGCATTCGGTTTCACTTTCGTAATTTTATCTGGATTTATCTGGAAACGTGTGACATCTTTCGCATCAATGAACGGCATATTTGATAAGCTATCATCAGGTTTGTTTTTATTGTGGCTGGATGACGTTTGAAACCCGTGTGCTCTTTTCCACGATAAATCGCTCCTGCAGGAACCGAAATGTGATGCCAAATTGTCGTGTTTTTGGAGACGTTCTATAATCTCTAAATCTCGCTGAGTTCCCCACATTGCCACCTTCCAGATCCTATCAGAGGTGCTACATTTCGTTCTGGGTAGAAATTTGAACTCAGACGCGTCTATAGTAATACCAGGTAGTGCATTATCTGCCCTATTTGGTTTGGGTGTACAGTACAATATGGTAGATTTAGGTTGTTCGGGTGTATTCGTACGATAAAAGAAAAGAGTAGCAGGTCCAACCGCGGATACAAAAAGTTGCCTCCCTTTCTTACCCTTTGTTCTTCTTAGCGCAGAGAAGTTTATAACCATTTCTACATAGTTTTGTCCGAAAAATTCCCTGCGAAAGTGACAATCTTTTGTTTCAGTGTTGAATAGAATCTTACTTGTTGCCAATAAGGAAATTTTCCCATTGGATGAAAAATCGCGGACGCGCCACAGGAAGGCTTGCGCAATCTCCTGAGCAAAGCCTCTACTACTGAGGTAATTTGATATGTGTTCAGGAAGACAATCGCGTTTCCAAGGTGGATTACCTACGACGATATCGTAATTCATGTTCTCGAATGGTCCCGTTTCAAATATATCCATTGGAAACAGATTCTTTCCATACTTGTCTGGATCTTCTGGGCAGTATACCAAATACGGGAACCGAATTGTCTCCAATATCGTCTTGGGCTCAAGATAATCCATGAATGCCAGATACAGGCTGAATGCAGCCACTCTAATAGCATCCTTCTCGGTGTCAACGCCATAAATGTAATTAGTAAGAATGCGCTTCAATTCTGGAATCGGAATGTTCTTCTCGTTATGGCTGAACTTCCAACGCGCGACCAACCGACGAAAAGCTTCAACGAGAAAGATACCAGAACCACATGCCGGATCAAGGATGCTTAGTTCATGCTGATGGTCATCGTCACTTGGCCATGGTAACACTTCATTCAGTACAAATTCGACAAGGGCATGTGGTGTATAATAAGCACCTTCTTTCGATGTATAATTTTTCTCTTTTTCCGTATGTAGAAACTCTTCATATATCGCACTTATGAGTTCGATTGGAATGACTCCGAAATCATAAGGACGCCAGAGCGTTTGCTGACCTGTATCCATATCTGTTCCATAAAAAAGCTCTCTGATGAATTTCAAATGCGTACTATTTACTTTGCTAGTTAGCTCTTCATCAGTTACAGGAAAAAGATCGCCATTAAAGTCTTCTTTCAATTTTTTAAACAATCGATATACCGCGCTCTTGTCTTTGATCACATCAGAATACGTTGTTGCGCCATCTAAAAATTGATTATAGAATGTATCTTTATCAATTGCACCGCGATCTTCGAGATATAGGATGAAAATAGATCGTCCTATCAGATTATGGATAACTGAATATTTTAAACCCCGTTTGTGCAATTTTTCACGAGTGATACGAAGGTGTTTAAGGAGTCTCTGATCTACCATTCGATCACTTCGAAATCTCTGCCCTTCTTCCGATTTCCAAAAAGCACCTGAATCTATCTGAGATTTTGAAAATTTCTTGAGTCCCTCAAGAATTCCTGTTGCTAAATTAAAGCGTTCGATAAGCCTTTCCTGCGTATCTAATTCATCTATCTCAGGATTAGCAGGTTTTTCAAAGCAATTGTAGATTCGCAACTCACCAGGAGTAATAACATAAAGAAGAGGGACGCGACTTTGATTCCAGACACGACGATGAAGCGCTATGATTTCCGTTTCGTCAAAATCAGACGACAGTAGTTTAAAGTAGGCGATCGGTACGTCACCAGAGAAATACATAGCGTCAATATTTTTTATCAGTCGTTTTGCTTCAGAGAAAAGATGTCTCTGCACAGGCGAGTGAGCTTGTTCCACATCCTTTATTATCCCACAATGATATTCAAGTTCGGAACAAACTTTTTCATATGTTTCTTCTTGATTCATGCGAAGATCGTCCCCCTTTCTTCACCTTTCTTTGATATGTATTAGCTTAATTTTCCCTGTTTTTTCAACCAAAGACGAATTGCTTCGTTGATAGCGTCTCCGGTCTTCATTTTATTTTCAACACATGCGGCTCTAAATTTGCGATAAAGACTTTCATCAATATCCCGAATAGTGGTAGAAATTACACCCATGTTACATCGATTACAATGGTTACTCGTAACCTATATATACTTTTGCATTGATTCAGCACTTCTGAAAGAATGTAGTTCCAAACGGAAATTGTCATGTAAGTGTGGTATAAAAAGGTTTTTTAGATAAATAAGTAAGAATAGGATAAATTATATCACAATATTATCAGATCGACGAGTAAAAATCATTTGGAGTTATGTGAAACTGTCTTTCATAGGTTTTTCCCGTTCGGAGATAGGAGGTTTCGGAACTACTGGGTGTGGAGAAATGTTTATATATCACGAGGTTCACGTGCCCACACACAAATTAGTAATACTCCATATCGATAAGTGATACCATGAGACATATTATAATAGCAATACTTATATTGTCCCTCATACCTGTCGTAGCGGCAGAAGATGCCTCCGGCGGGCACGGACAGAACGACCATGCCGGAGAGAGCTACGCCGGCGAAAGTCCGCTCCTCACATACCGACACGGAACCCTCACAGGAGACCTCATCTACACCATCGGGGACAGCAAGTACTCTGGCAGGTTACACCCGAACGCCACATACACCGTCGATCTTCCGATCGAACTCCCGGAAGGAGCAACGGTTGAGTTCGCACGACTGTATACGTACTGGACATGGAGTTACATCGAAGCTGATGGCACGTATCCGGATATGCAGGTCACATTTGGCGGAATGGAGATAGATCCCGATCAGGCATTCACGGACCGCAAGGGAAGCTCACCATACAATTATCCGGCTGGAACATACTGCTACAATGTTACCGACCAGGTTGAATCCGGCGGAGCGTACATTGCAGTCGTTGAAGATGTAGCCACCGAGCTTATGTAGTTCAGGATGTTCGGGGTCGGGGGTGGGGGGTGGGCGGGGGGGGCGGGGGGGGG
>JAUWHQ010000033.1 GCA_030605805.1 Methanosarcinales archaeon
GCTGCCCGATCGTTTGAGGCTGATAAAGACGATGTTTTCGGCGGTTCTTCCCATATCCATTGAGAATGTGAAACCTATTGCATTCTTTATGCCGCTATCGATGCAGTATACCTTCTTCTGGCGTGACACCTGCTCTTTCAATGAATACGAGAAGAACGGAAGAGTTTGCACCAGATAAACCTCCTCAAGAATTCGGATATAGTCTAAAACGGTGTGTGGCGAGATTCCAAGCGTATTTCCCAGTCTCCTTGCGCTCACCGGTGCTGCAATGCTGGTCAGGAGCAGATGGCTCAATCCCTCTATCTTTGATGCGTCACGCAGGGAGTAGCGCATGAGAACGTCTCGTGCGATCATTCCTGAGAAATAGTTCTTGAGTTGCTCTATCTTGAACCGCTCCACGTCCTGCAAAACAACCTCTGGAAAGCCGCCGTATTTCATGTACCCGGTTAATTTCCGTTTTATGGCTGGTTTCTGATTCAGAAGATACCCCAGTGTGTTACCTGCAAGATCCAAGTCCGTGAAGGCGAGATACTCGCCAAAGGAGAGTGGGTATATCTCAGTTGTGATAACCCTGCCTGTTAGGAGAGATGCATATTCTTTCCTCAGAAGAGATGACGATGATCCGGTTATGATGAACTTTACGTCCCTGTTTCTATCGTACATCTTTTTAACCCACGCTTCCCAGTTTTCAAGGTTCTGGATCTCGTCAAAGAAGAGAAAAACACGCCCGGCTGGTTCCTGCTCTTCGAGATATATCTCGTAGACCGTCTGCAAGAAATCCGGGTCTCTCACGAAAGGGATCAGCGCGTCGTCATCAAAGTTGATGTAACAGATGTTGCGAGCGGGGGCTGTTTTCAGTAGGTGGTCTATCATCTGGTAAAGCAGCGTGGACTTACCGCTACGCCTTATACCCATCAGAACCACGATCTCCCTCAGATCAAGCAGAGGGATGAGATCATCCAGGTATTCCTTTCTTGGAATGGAGTCCGGTACGCTTTCGCCATACCACCAGCCATTCCAGAAGGAGAGCGCCCTCTGTATGATCTTTGTGTCCGTCATAAGTCTCTTTTGGTGTGGCAGCTTAAATAGCCTTGCACTATACTGCACGGATTTTTTGAATTTTGATGTAGTATGGTGCGCGGATGGGGGGAATCCTGCAACAGTTTGACCGCAAAAATGACCTTTGATTCGTCGAGTCTCTTTGATAATTCGCGTATGCCTTGGCATCTCTATGATGGACTATACATGTTTAGCGTTATCGGCTTGGAAATCGTTCCGTATGGAAAATATCATCCTCCGAAACGAGATTTGAAATGCTAAAATTCCAAATTACACTTACAGCAGTGGTATACCAGACTCATGACATTAAATAAGTGACCGTGTTAGTGCCCCACTTTCATCGCAAACTCGAACCACCACCACCACCACACACTACCCACCCAAACGGTCATTCACCCCTCTGATCCTTCACAGCCACCACATCAAGCGCAGTGACTGCCATATCCGCACCCGCCACACCTGCTAAACTTGGCACGGTCCGCCCCTCGTCGCCTGAGACCAGTTCTTTCACGTATAGCCCTGCCTCGCACTCGATCCTGATCACAGCACAGTCCACTGAGAACGATTCGAGCAGAGCAGAATACACCTTTCGCTCCCGCACCAGATCGGCTCTCCGGTGGACGACCCTTGATGGCGTGCGCTGCCTGATCATGCCGGTTATGGCATCCAGCGCCCGAACCAGCGTATCCTGATCCACGCCGGCGCACGAGACCGTTGCAAGATAGACTTTGTCATGCCTCTGCGATTTCAGTTTTCCGACCATTTCGCGGTCAACAAACATGAGATCAGAGACAACGATCCTTCCTTCGCAGTATTCATTGATCTCCTGCTCAAGCCCTGCAAGATCGATGCTGCGCTTGCGGGGTTCCCTGACTTCGATGATGAACGGGCGCCCTTCCCCAAGCATACGTGCGTCGACGTCTTCACGCCCGGCTCCGTGAAAGACGGTGTCAACAGCGGACATCGCCTCGATGACGTGGGCAGCTATGAGTTCTTCGACCGATTCCACACTCATCTGTCCGGTAAAGCCGCATTCCTCGCAC
>JAUWHQ010000020.1 GCA_030605805.1 Methanosarcinales archaeon
GGTTTTAGTGCCTCCAATAAGGAAAATTATGCAGATAAACGCCAAAAACAGAATTCTAAGAAGAATTATAAGAAATCAAAGTCTGCAAGCAATGAGCAGGCAGACGACAGTTTCCCTAAATCGAACTCATCTGCAAAGATGGGGTTCTCTTATGCTGTTATGGGCATAGGGGTTCAATATAAGCTAATTTCAGGCATATCCATAAGCCCGGGTCACTCAATTGGAGAAACCACAATGTTTCCGGAGGCTTCCCGATCAGACACTCGGGTTACCACCCCGATCTGGATGGCGTTCCTCTGAGACGGTATTTACGGGTGTCGATGGATCACAGATATGGTTTCGGCAAATCACGCAACGCCATACTTTCTACCCCGCGAGCATTCGTGACTTTCAAAAGCATTGGGGCAATGGGATGGCATGATATGCAATATTTGCTCTCTGGAAGATCCCCGGAGTGGTTAGAAAATTATCATAAGCGTTTCAATCTCTGAAACGGTTAATTCGATGGTGAAATGCCGGTTTGGCGCAGCCGCTCGAGGAAACGGCTTGATTCGGCGGATGTGAAACTGAGACGCGGCCCGAAGCTTGTGGGGCACAATATCCGAAGAGTGGGCTATCTGGAGGCGATGGGTGATGTGGTGCCGCACTGGCTGCCGGGCAGGGGTGTATGTGAATTTCGTCCCAAGACCGTAAGCATCGAAAGATTGTTATACTGGTAATCCGAAACCATCAGACGTGATCCACCATGAAAGAGATCAGCACCTCATCAGGACTCGGCGGCATATTAAACGCCTTTCGGGATATCACCAAGGAGTCGGAGCGAATAACGTTTATCGGAACGCCCGGATTCTGCACTCCGTTTGCCGAATTACTTGCATTTCCGATCAGGAACGACAACAAGGAGCTGGCTTATATCGCCAACCTCGATTTTGATGGTGCAAAGAAGATCGTGCACACCAGTCACGGCATGCAGCTGGCTGAAGAAACGGATGCCACCGCAGATACCGCAGTGGTTCTCGGCGGTCTTGCGATGCCAAAGATCAGCGTTGATGTTCATGCCCTGCAATCGATGATAGACCGCATTCTCAGCGGAAATGGAGATAAACTGCTCATCGGCGTCTGTTTCATGAACATTTTTGAGCAAGCGAAATGGTATGATGCCATCGACTTCGATTACGTGATTGATACCCATACAAACAGTAGTGTTTTGAAAAAGTGATTTATTATGAAGGAATTTATTATTAACGGGACGTTTAAGGCTGGATCGAACTGGGAACGGTTTACCAAGATCGTCAGCAGCCAGAACAAGAAGAATGCACTCGAAAAGGTTTATTCGCTCATCGGAAGTGAGCACGGGCTGAAGCGGAATTTTGTCAGAATAACAGGTGCTGAGGAGATGGGGCATGACTGAACAACTCGCCGACGAGGACATGCAGAGATTGGTGGCTCAGCATGATGCCTATCAGGCACGGGCTGAGGCGGTTGCCGCACAGATCGATGCGATCCAGATATCCATCTTCGAGTGCGAACATGCTTCGAATACGGTCGATGCGCTCAAGGATGCGAAAGGTGCCGAGGCGTTCGTGCCCATCGGCGCAGGATCGTTCATACATGCTAAAATAACAAAATCCGACCGTGCAATCATCAATCTCGGTGCCGGCGTGGCTGCAGAGATGTCCGCAGATGCTGCAAGAGATCGTCTGATCGATCGAAAGGAAAAACTCACAAAAATCCTTGAAGAGATGAACCATACGTTAGAAGATCTGGCAAAAAGGGTTCAGGCCATCCAGATCGAGGCGAATAAACAGATACAGGCAAGACAGGCGGATCAGGCATATATCTGATGTTCAAAAAACTCAAGGAAAAACTGGGGTCGTTCAAGAAGTCAATTGGTGAAACGATTGATAAGAAAGCCGGAATCGCCAAAAAGGCGAAAGTTCTTGTTCTTGAGCGGGAGATAGTCCTCGACGAAGGAGATCTTGAGAAATCACTCGACGATCTCGAGATCGCACTGCTTGAAAGCGATGTTGCGTTTCCGGTTGCCGAAAGCATCGTCGATGCCATCAAACACGAGTTGATCGGCGCCCACAAGAAGATCGGGGCAAATACCGGAGATATCGTTGAGACCGCGCTTAGAAACGCCCTGCTTTCTGTGATGTCAAAAGAGATGTTCGATTTTGACGAGTTCATCGCAAACGCGCCAAAGCCTGTGAACATCGTGTTCACCGGGGTCAACGGCACCGGAAAAACGACTACGATTGCAAAAGTCGCATCGAGGCTGAAGGAAAACGGGTATTCTGTCGTGATTGCATCCGGAGATACATTCAGGGCTGGGGCGACAGAGCAGATCGAGAAACACGCAGAAAGAATTGGTGTAAAACTGATCAAACACCAGCGTGGTGGCGATCCAGCCGCGGTGATCTATGATGCGGTGCAGCATGCCACAGCACAGCACCGTGACGTGGTGCTCGCGGACACCGCAGGAAGGATGCACACGAACGTCAATCTGATGGACCAACTCGAGAAGATCTGCCGTGTAACGCCCCCTGACCTCGTGATCTTCGTGGACGAGGCTGTTGCCGGCAACGACGCTGTGGAGCGGGCGCGTGAGTTCAATGAGACCGTGCCGATATCGGGCAGCATCCTGACAAAGGTC
>JAUWHQ010000149.1 GCA_030605805.1 Methanosarcinales archaeon
GGGACGATGGTGACCTCGCTGATCGGCGGGCGCCTGCGCACCACCGAGAAACGGATGATCAGGGCAGGAATCGTGATAACTGGCGCAGGGATCGTAATGACGATCTTCCACCCGATAGGGCTTACCATCATGGGCGCGGGATCGGGGTTTGCGCTGGTCGGTCTAGTCACAGGGGTCGCATCGCTCAATCTCGAGCGTGGCATGACGATGGGTGCGCTTAACACCTACACCTACGCCGGATTTACTGTGATGCCGGTCTTTGCTGCGATGATGCTTGGTCATCTTGGTTATACAGGGGTGTTTCTGGTTACCGGCGTTGCCGTGATGGCGACGCTTGCGTTTCCGCTGCGTGCGCTGGAGGGGTGAAGGGGGGCGTGTTCGTGTCAGCCTGTTCTCAGATTCAGATGGTCTCCTATCTACAAAGGGGTGTAATGCGTTTATTATACTTGACAACTCATATTGAATTATGGAAACTGGAAAGTAACTACTCACCTACACAGCCGGATGGAATAAACGGATCTCCTCTAAGCGCATCTTGAATCGCATCGAGCATACGGCGCCCGTTCTTCCGCACTGTTGATATATACCCGCGAATACTACAGAACACATCCGCACCCTCAGCAGTCCGAAAGGTTCCTGATATCTTCTGTCTCAGTTTCATCATGCGTACGTCCCGTTCAGCCTGGTTATTGTCAAACGGCACATCAAAGTCGTACATAAATGCCAGCACTTCCCGTTTGTGCCCTGATAACCTGTCAAGCAGATTTTTGGGCGGGGATTGTTTGACCCTGCCCCTCCTTCCCGGTTCTTTTTGAGGCGGTGGGTTTAATTCCAGTCCCTCCGCAATGATCTTATCAAACCTCCCTTCAAACTCCTCGATCTCATCGGAATCAAGTTGATCCTTATACAGGCAGGCTTGATCCACCTCTTTCTTGATATCAAGCAAGCATTGGCTAATATCTTCTGCCCAGTCCTGCTCATACTGAACGCGTTCGAATGTGAGGTCTCTTAGATGGTGGGCGTTGCAAAGCCCGTGCATTACGTCCGTGTAATTGAAATCGGGGCTCCAGTGATCGTGCACAGCAACTCCTCCGAATTCTGATAAAATCCCCATCGCGTCCATCGCATCCTTGCCACGCTTTGGGTGCACAGTATAATACGTCAAATCGTGAGTGCTGGCAACATGCGAGCCAGCTTCAGCTTACCCTCCACTCGCAAACCCGTTTCATCAAAATTAACTACATGAGCGTTTATCAACTGCTCTTTAATCGCATCATTGGCTGGTTTTACGTTCTCTGCATAAGTTGCATTTGCCTGGAGAATGATCGCATCCGTTGGGCGATGACCAAAAACGTCCTCGAAAAAGTCGCTGATACGCTCCAGCGGGATAAACTGGTAGTTGTTCTGGTAGACCGCCATTGCCCTGATGCGACTGCCATATTGCACCGATGCGGTGACATCTGGTGGAAACGAAGCCATGTTTCGTGCGTTACAGTGAGGACACATCTTGATCTCTGCCTGATGTTCGGTTACTTCGATCTGTATTGGCGGAATGTCAAAGACCTGCCGTCTCTGGTGATCCTCCGCTTCGACATCTTCGAGAGTTGCACCGCACACGGTGCATTGATCTGCAACGTGCACTTCTATGTGATCCGGTTCTTCAACCGGTTTTAGGGTGTGACCAACATGCCCCTCCTGCCCGCCGTTCTTCTTGTTGCCCGTTTTCCTCTGGCTTTTGGTGTGGGGTGTCCTTTTGAACCCATCGCTGGAAGGGGGCTTGCTGCTGTTTTTACTGTTTTTGTTCAGCTGAGCCTGCAGGGCTTGCAGCTGATCTTGCAGGGTTTGTAATTCCCAGGCGAGGTAATCGAATAGTTGAATTGTAGCCTCTTCCCCTTGTCGGTAAGCAGCACGAATCTCATCGCGAGTAGGTATGCGCATTGTATTCTCCATCCATCAAACGAAATGTTTTATTTACAACCATTGCGATGGGAAATATAATTTTATCAATAATAAATTTTGCGGTGGGTAGGGGGTGAGTAGTTACGAAATTTCCAACCTTATTTTAATTGCGTTCTTGGTTCTTGCAAGAATACCAACCTTCAGTGAATATTCAGCGGATGCGGATTTGACACATCCGATGAATTCGTTGAGATTCATATATATTTCTTTATGTTTTGAATTGCTTTTTCGATTGTTGCAATTCCATCGATTACCAGTTCCCAATCGCAATAGTCCTCTTCGACTTCAAACGAATAGTTTTCTTTTTTGACTACTTCATTTCTTTTGAATTCCTCAAAACTTACGCCATATTTTTTAGCAAGTTTTTTTTCAATTAATTTATATTCCAATAATTGCCTTTTTAGTTCATTGGTGATCAGTTTAATTGTTCCCTCTCTCGGCGTTGTTTTAAGGATATTGGTATATACCGTCTTGAATTCGGATGGTAAGTTTACTACAATAGGCATCAACATCACCAGACCTTTCTTTAGTATGAGGAGTTATAAACGTTCTTCTCACTCGAGTTGCGTATCTATTATATAAAAAACGATTTTTTCACAAAAAATCGAGTAAAAACTACCCTTCGGGTGGGGTTGGCGATATACTTTTTCGTAAATGAAAATAGTGCGTAATCAAAAAAAGAAAGAACGAAAGGGAGAATCTCTCCCTTCGCTTATGTTCACTCTCGCTGTCTCAGCACGAGATACGCTTGCCCGGCAAAGCAGTCCGAAGATTGCAAAGACCGCCTCGAAGCATGGAACCTTCTTCTTGGTTGCGGCCCGGGGTCGCCTCGCATGAGGTCTCCTCTATGCGCCCAATTTTCTCTCGAACTCATCGACATCTCTTGATGTGACTGCCAGTCTCAGCAAATCCTTGAGCACTGAACTATTCCTGATGCTATATATTCGTTGGGATAATTCATCCGGGATGTCGCCAAAACGAGTGATGAGCACGGAAACTATGCTTTCTTCTATCCCCTTCTCTATGAGTTCACGGTATATCGCGGATCGTTCCAGAATGTCGTCGGTTAACATATTTTGTATCACCTCTTCCGGGTATTTTAATTCTGCGAAGACGCGCATGCACATGTACGTATCGCAGTCGATGTACTTATCCTTTACTGCCGAGTCCACCTTCTCGATGCAATCTGATAGTTCAGCACCTTTCGTGAGCGGAGCAAGTGAATAAAGCCCATACAGATGGTTATCGAAGATATGGTTTGCTTTGATCTCCCATACCTTGATCACCTCGTAGTTGAATGTTATTATCTGTCTGTTGTATATCGAGGAGATATAGGTATCTTTCAGGGCTTTATCTGCATCTTTCGGATTTAAGTAAATCACGACAGGATAAACAGGAAGGTCGTACTTGTCCATGATGCGCACATAATACGACAACATGCGTGCTGGCATCTTTGGATCGTGAGACGTCTGGAATTCTATGTGAAGAATGAACTCATGGTCTTCTTCCGAGATCCTTGCAAGACAATCTGATCGATGTTCGGTCGGGGGCAGTTCTCTTGGCAGAACCTCGATGTTTCGGACGCATTTTCCGAAGATCAGTTCTGCGAAGTCAGCAGGGAATCGTTCGGAGATGCATTTTGAGATGATATCATACTGCATACCAGTTCCACTGGTGTCATCCCATAAAAAAGTTCAGATGAAAAAAGAAACAGAAGGGAGAATTTCTCCCTTCGCTTATGTTCACTCCCGGCAGTCTCAGCACGAGATACGCTTGCCCGGCAAAGCAGTCCGAAGATTGCAAAGACCGCCTCGAAGCCCGGAACCTTCTTCTTGGTTGCAGCCTCGGGTGCCTCTTTGGTTTGGATCGCTGCCAGAGTTGATGTGACCCTGACCAACATTGTGTAAAGTCTTAATCATTGTCACGTTCGGGATAATGCATGTATTATTTTAGATTCTACCGGAATACGATTCAGTCCTATTTTAGTATCTTTTGGGAGATAATTAAGAATTTCAAATCCAATTGCACTTCCATCTTCTGCTTTGGAGAGGGTGATGTCCCTCCCACCATCGATTTCTGTGCAATATGCCTCTTTTTTATCACTGAATCGCACATAAAGCGTATTCCCAGTTTCGTCATATATTATTTTTATTGGTTTCATATATCAATTCACCTTTTTTAATTTTATCTGCTAAATAAACCGTGATTATGAATCCGCCATCATCAAAATGTTTGCAGACAACACACAGATAATACTTTCTATATTTTGAATAATACAAATATACATTGGGATCCTCCTTACTCAACCTGACAATCTCAGGATTTATCAATGTTTCTGCAACTTCCTTTTCCATGTATTTTACAGACTCGTGTTTTGTGATTATAAAATCCCAATAATTTTTTGTGATGCTTATTCTCTTTCCGAGTTTAGAAACTACCTCGATGTAGTTCATAATTTCAAAAAAAGAAAGAACGAAAGGGAGAATCTCTCCCTTCGCTTATGTTCAGTCTCGCTGTCTCAGCACGAGATACGCTATCGCAAGCAGCCCGGAGATTGCAAAGACCGCCTCGAAGCCTGGAACCTTCTTCTTGGTTGCGGTTTCCGTAGCCTCTGGCTCTGGTGTCTCGGTCACTGGTGCTGGAGTCCCAACTACGCTTGGGGTCTCACCCACGCCTGGGGTCTCGCCCACGCCTGGGGTCTCGCCTACGACTGGAGTCTCATCAACCTCTGCGGTTGGGGTCTCCTCAGCCACTGGTGAGACGACGCCGGTGATGGTGTACTCAACCATCGGGTAGAACCTGTACTCAGTGAAACCGTCGTCATCCTTGTCCTTTGCAACGTGGAATAGGATGTCACCCATGATCTTGATGTCCGAGTCCTCTGTTATAGATATGGTATCCTCAGAGTTATTCAT
>JAUWHQ010000086.1 GCA_030605805.1 Methanosarcinales archaeon
CTGTATCAGCGGATATGGGGCTGGACGGTTACGAAGTATGCGGCAGAAGGGAAGCGGGATATCGAGGTCTTTGGCAAGGGCGGCAAGTTTGCGATAAAAGAGTTCTTTAAGGAGCTTTATTCTCTTAATGATTCGAACGTATCGGTTATCGAGGATCGGGCGTACGAAGAGGCGGGCGAGTTTATCAGGGCGTTCAAATCCGAAGGGACGGCCGGAATCGTGCGGGAGTACATGGATTCATGAACTCGGTGGTCCTTCTCTCAGCCGGACTCGACTCAACCGTTGCTTTCAAGCACGCGTATGACCAGTGCGAAGAGGTTCTCTGCATGACCTTCGATTACGGGCAGCAGGCGGCAGCAAAGGAGATAGAGTGTGCTGCCAGGATCTGCAGCAAGTTTGATGTGCCGCACGAAGTGATCGAACTGCCGTGGATTGCGCGTTTTTCGGGTGCGCTTGTCGGCGCGTCAGAACTGCCGCAGATCGCAGAGCACGAACTGGACAGCGAAAAGGCGGTGGAGACCGCCCGCGGCGTGTGGGTGCCTGCAAGGAACCTGATCTTTATGGCTATCGCAGCCGGCTATGCAGAGAACTATGATTACGATTTTATCACGGTTGGTCTTGATTTTGAGGAGGCGAGAACGTTTCCTGACAATACTCGCGAGTTTGTTGAGCGGTTCGATCGTGTGCTTGAATATGGCACGCTCAGCCATCCAAAGATAAATGCGCCGCTTATCCGCATGAATAAGGTGGATATCGTGCGTCTCGGCATACTGAATGGTGCGCCGCTTGAGTTATCATGGTCCTGCTACAGGTCAGGAGATCTGCCGTGCGGCAGATGCGAGTCGTGTCTGCGGCGTGCAAGGGCGTTTGAGGAGGTTGGGGTGAATGATCCGGGGCTTCCGGGCGCAATTGCCCCGTAGAACATAACGTCTTCAACAATCTTTTTGACCTGTCAGAGCCACAAGAATGACCATGCTCGATATTGGAATCATAGGCGGCTCAGGATACACCGGTTGCGAACTGATGAGGCTGCTCCTGCAGCACCCGGAAGCACGTGTCAGGATCGTAACATCAAGAAGGCTCTCTGGAACCAGGGTCACGAACATTCACCGGCACCTCTCAGGATTGATCGATCTGTCTTTCGAGAACCCATCACCATCAGAGATCGCTGATGCATGTGATCTCGTATTCACGGCAGTTCCGCACGGCGCAGCAATGGATATTGTTCCCGCGCTCCTCGAAGGCGGCACGCGGGTGGTCGACCTGAGCGCGGATTACCGGCTGCCGGCGCAAGTATTCGAGAAGACTTACGGGCGTGCGCACACCGACCCGAGAGATGGAGATGCGGTCTTTGGTCTTCCTGAACTGCACCCGGAAGCTTCCGGAGCGCGCCTTGTCGCAAATCCGGGATGCTATCCGACAGGTGCGATATTATCGGCAGCACCGCTTGCAAACGCAGGAATGACCAGATATGCAATCTTTGATTCAAAATCAGGCATCTCCGGAGCAGGCGTGGAGCCATCCAACACATCACATTACCCCAATCTTGCAGAAAACGTCCATGCTTACAATATCACCACGCACAGACATCTCCCTGAGATTGTTCAGGAGCTGGGGCTGCTGGACAGCTCATTGAATCACAACCGTGTATACTTCACGCCGCACGTCGTGCCTGCCATTCGCGGGATTCTGACGACTGCACATCTGATTTTGCGTGAAGAATGCGAGTATGATGCGATCATGGATGCGTACAAAGAGTTCTACATGGATAAACCGTTTGTCCGGGTGCGGGAGGCAGGAGATGCTCTTCCGAGTCTCGCTGACGTGCGTGGCTCAAACTTCTGCGACATCGGGCTTGTGTGCGGGGGAGACCGTGTGGTCGTGATATCTGCGATCGACAATCTCGTAAAAGGCGCAGCAGGACAGGCGATCCAGAACATGAACCTGATGCTTGGGCTTCCTGAGACGTGCGGGCTTCTGATTCCACCATTGTCGCCGTGACCCCGCGGAAAAGAAGAAAAGATACTTCAACAACCCTGAAGCATGGTATCATCATGACGCTACACGAACGGATCTCCGCTGGAAAAGGAACCATAAAAGCAGACCTTGCACTGACCGGGGGCAGGGTCGTCAACGTCAACACAAAAGAACTTCTCAGGGCAGACATCGCAGTAAAAGACGGCATCATCGTTGGAATCGGGGATGTATCCGACAAAATCGGAGATGGCACTGAGATCATCGATATAACCGGGAAATTCGTCTCCCCGGGTCTGATCGATGGGCATGTGCACTACGAGTCCGGCATGGTGACCCTGACCAACTTTGCAGGGGCTGCGATCAGGCACGGCACGACCGGGATGATCATCGATCCGCACGAGATCGCAAACGTTCTCGGAAGAAAAGGGATAGAACTGGTTCTGGGGGAGATTGAGGATCTGCCGTCCAGTATCTTTGTCATGATCCCGTCCTGCGTCCCGTCATCGGATCTCGAGACGTCAGGAGCGGTGCTGGACGCACCCACGGTGACGCATCTGCTGTACCAGGACGGTGTTGTCGGGCTCGGCGAGGTGATGGACTTTCCGGGAGTGCTTGCCGCCGATCCTGAAAAACTCGATATGATCGAGGAAGCCCTGTTCCTTGGGAAGCGGGCTGACGGGCACTGCCCCGGGATGACCGGCAGCGATCTCGCAGGGTACCTCTGCGCAGGCATAACAAGCGACCACGAGTCCCTGACGTACGAGGAGGCGATTGAGAAGGCTCGGATGGGCATGGCTGTGATGCTCCGGGAAGGGTCTGCTGCAAAGTCTCTCCGCGAGTTCGTGCCGCGGCTCGCCCAGGACGGTGTCAGCCTTGACAGCTTCTTCTTTGTCTCGGACGACAGGCATCCAGGGGATCTGATCGCGGGATACATGGATACGCACGTAAGAACCGCGATCGAGCTTGGCATCGATCCGATCGATGCGATATCGATGTGCACGATCAACATAGCGAGGCACTACCGGATCGATCACCTGATCGGATCAATCAGCATCGGGAGAAAAGCCGATCTCGTGGTGCTCGATGACCTCAAACGGTTTGCAATCGATCGTGTTTTTGTGAGTGGGGCGGCTAACATCGCTCCAAAGCCGATGTACCCGGCAGAGGTCTTTGATACGGTGCGGTTCAAGAGGATCCATCCTGAGAGCCTGCGCCTCAACAGCGAGATAGGCTCTGATGTGGAGGTAAACACCATCGTTGCGATTCCTGATGCGATATTCACCGATTGGAGGGTTGAAACGCTGCATCCGAAAGATGGCATCCTTTACCCGGATCCTGCACGGGATATTCTCTCGATCGCCGTGATCGAGCGGCACGGGAGGAGCGGAGACATCGGTGGCACTGGAAGCATCGGAAGAGGATTTGTTTCGGGTTTCGGGATCGAGGGGGGCGCGTTTGCCCAGAGCATCGCACACGACTCGCACAACGTGATCGTTGTTGGCACCAACTTCGAGGACATGGCTCTCTGTGCCAATGAGATACGGACGATGCGCGGCGGAATCGCTGTTGCTTACGATGGTGAGATCATGGGTGGCATCGCGCTGCCGTTTGCAGGCTTGCTCTCGACCGGAAGCGTCGAGTCGGTCGATGCGAAACTCCGCGGTCTTCATGCCATGATGCGGGAGATTGGGTGCGTGCTGCCGTCTCCGTTCATGACGCTCTCGTTCCTTGCGCTCCCTGTGATACCAAGGCTCAAGATCACGGATCTGGGGCTTGTGGATGTGGAGCGGCAGAAGATCGTGGATGTGTGCAGATGAGTGAGACGGCGGCAACGAAACAATCTGTCGCAGTTTCGCCATCATCATGTTATTGTGATCTAACACATCACCCTGTGATTATGTAACCATCAAGTCACAAAGTTTAGATACTATTATGTTCAATTGTTATGTATGCGAGCAGCCGCCGCAAACATCCTCCCCCGAGCCGTCGAGATCGCCATAGACTCGACCCGAGAACCCACACAACAGATCCGGCGGGGTAAACACGAGGTCCATGCGTCGATGAGGGAACCCAAAAACAACCGGACGGGGAGTGGAAAATAATATGGATACAAGGTTAGATCGAGGTTTCGTCCCATGGGTAACAGATAGCCAAACACTGTACTATCTCTCATGTGATGATGAAACGGGGATGATATATAACCTGTCGGATGCAATAGATCATATAGAAGCATGTGAAATGGAAATTCATCCCGGAAACGAGTTCTCTTATGAAAAAGCACATGATTTGCTCGACGAATATTTGGAGGAAATAAACTTCCAAACACATTTAAATTATAATCCGGATTATGAATATACAGAACCAATCCGAGTTAATGAGATGTGCTATGATATGCCATCTGTACTCACGTTACAATCAATACCCGAATCATCAGAAGATTTTGATTTAGCATGTCTCGATTTATGCGAGATGCAAAGTCTAAAAACATGCCCGTTATGCGAAAAAGAAATAAAGAAAAGCGAAAAACGGGTAGTCTGTACTCTTTATATGAAAGATGGCGAGTTTAAAGACCATGCTGTCGCACATTTAGAAGCCTATCACCGTGGGTGTTATAATGATACAAACAACACAATATAGGCAACCCCAACCGCCCTGCCGGAATATATATTTTGTCACCATAGCTCATGTACGTATTATCAAATATAGGAATTTTTGATTTTTCCGAGCGCCGGGCGATTAATCACATAGTTTCTCATTCATCGATGAAGACTAATCGATAAAAAACATTTCTCATATATGAATTGAACTATTCCAACTCAAAAAGCGGCTCCCCCAATCGATCTTTCGACTTGTCTACAACTACCTTAACATCCCGCCACACATCCCCTCCCACACAACCTTGATCCCCCGCCCCCTCGCACGTGCAGCACCTTAAACTTAGTTGGCTCCCAATCCAGCACGCTCGACAAAATATACATCTGCATGATGTCACAATCGAATTTTTGTAATGGTCAGTTGGATGTACAACAACGCGAAAGACGTGAAGACCGAGATTAACAACACTCTTCGCGTCTTTGCGCCTTCGCGTTAAATCGAGAACGCAAAGAACAAAAATCCTCCTGTTGGTGATCGTGTTGTATGAGCATCGGTCGCTCTTGTGTTCATGGTCAGATTGACCATTACAAATAGCATCACGATTTTGCCGGTGAATGGTTCTTTCGATTCATCATCAGAAAGACCATAATTTATTGAAGGGCTGTGCAAACATATCATATCAGCATACCAGCGCCAGCATGTCACACCAGCAGATCATACCGATGCCTTCGGCGATGCTAACGCATTTTAGCATATCAGACCAGAAAGCGTCCACAAGACCGTGATACCATGAAAATCCTCGTAGCGACCGGAAGACTTGCGCAAGCAACGGTCAGAGCAGCAGTGCGGGAGACCGCCGATGTACTCGTTCTTGATATTGATATCGCGGCGTTCATAACGCCGGGTTTGCTAAGATCATCGCTTCCTGCCGGACAATACGACCTGCTCCTCGTCCCGGGTCTCGTATCAAGCGATTTCACCGATCTTGAGGACGAATGTGGGACGCTGATCCGTCTCGGACCAAGACACGCCTACGACCTGACATCGGTGCTTTCATGCGTAAGCGAACTCGAACTCTCGAAAACAATCCCCGCCGATGAATTTTTATCAAAGAAAATGCGTAAAGATGCTCTTCTGCGCATAAACGAGCACGAAAGAAATGCTATACCCGCGTTCGAGCTATGCAACAAAAAGATCGGTGGAAGCTCGATGATGAAAGTGATGGCAGAGATCGCGGGTGCGACCGGGCTGTCAGAAGAGAGATTGGTTGGGAAGATACGTGAATTTGAGAAGAAAGGTGCAGACTTAATCGATCTCGGCGCCACAATGGACGCCAGCGTTGGTGATGTCATAAGATCGGTTAAGATCGCAAAATCAACAACAAAACTTCCGGTGAGCATAGATACTCTAAATCCAGACCTCATCGTCGCTGGAATAGAGTCCGGGGTAGATCTCGTGCTGAGTTTGAACTCGGGAAACATCGATGCTGTGAAGGATGTGGTTTTAGGGCACGAAACAGCAGCCGTGATCATTCCGGATCAGGGAGATCATGAAACGCTCCACCGAAATATCGAATATGCGAAGGATCTCGGCATCAAGAGGATCATCGCAGACCAGGTGCTCGATCCTGTCGGGCACGGGATCGCCCAGTCGATTCAGAGGTATGGAAATTTCCGTAAAAAGGACAAGACGACCCCGCTCTTCTTCGGTGTCGGCAATGTCACCGAACTGATCGATGCCGATTCGGTGGGCGTGAATGCGCTTCTTGCAGGGATCGCCTCCGAACTTGGTGCCGATATCCTGTTCACGCCTGAGCACAGCGACAAGGCGCGCGGGAGCATCGCAGAACTCGTTACCGCCTCACAGATGATGGTGCTTGCAAGAGAGCGCCGCAGCTCGCCAAAGGACCTCGGCATCGATCTCCTCATCTTGAAGGAGAAACGGTATCTTCCGGACGCAGAAGTTCCTGAGAAATCCGTTCTTGCTGCGCAAAAGTCGAAATGGGCTCCTGATCCCGCCGGATGCCTCCGCATCGAGATCTCAAGAGGGCGCAACCTGATCATCGTGACCCACACGCGAGTTACCATCATCGGAACCGATGTCTGCAGGATTCTCACGACCGCGATCGATCTGGGACTGATCTCGCAACTGGATCATGCCGGTTACCTCGGGAAGGAACTGACAAGGGCGAAGCTTGCAATAGGTCTCGGATGGAATTATGTGCAGGATGAGCCGTTTGAAAAAACAAGTCCCGGGTCGCCCGGTCAATAAAGGGTGCGGGGATGTGTGGTGCCGAAATAGCCAGATAGGGACCCGGATAAAGGGTCGTTTCAATCCACGATTCTGCAATCTACCAAATCCACCTGACAAACTGTTAAACGCCACCCGGTTCGCCCCAAGAGCAGCCGCCGGCTAAAAAAACTTCGATGCAAGCGATCTCTGTGTAGTGCAGCCCTCCTCGAATGCGCAGAACTCGCAGGGCGCATCCCGCGGGCGGTCAGGCATTCTGCCGTCCTTGATCATCCGGATCCGATTCCGCAGTTCCAGAACCCGACGCCGGTCTCTCGACTTGATATTCACCTCACGCAGCTCAAAGAACCTTGCATACTCAACGATTCCGTATTTCACAGGCTGTCCGAACGTTTCCTCCACCAGCATCGCATAAGCTGTGATCTGCAACCGATCTGGTTTCCAAGCCCCCTGATCCGGCTTTTCACCAGTCCTGGTAAGATATGGCAGCACGAAGCCATCGATCCGCACCAGCTTGTCCGGAGCCCCGGCAATCCCGAGTGCATTCGAATACATGGCGTATTCGACTGCGCACGGGGTTATTTTCATGAGAAGTGCATCTTTTCCGATTATCCGGACATAATCTGCTATCCGTGAGCCGATCACATCGATATCGATGCTGTCTGCCGCATCCAGCACCATCTGATGATCCACGTCAGAGAGTTCGGCGCGATAC
>JAUWHQ010000053.1 GCA_030605805.1 Methanosarcinales archaeon
CGATGGCAGGAAGCAGTTTACCCATCGGCAGGTGGCGTGAGGTGGAAAATGAGGTCGCTTCGAACGGATCGGGTCGTTGTCAAGGTCGGGACGAACACGCTTGCAAGTGAGGGCAGGGGTCTCAACTACGTGCTGATCGAGAGCATCGCAGAGCAGATATCCGGACTCAAGGGGCAGGGGCATGAGTTCATCGTCGTCACATCCGGTGCGATCGGGCTCGGGTGCAGTGAACTTTCGCTTCCGGAAAGACCGTCCGAGATTGTTCTGCGGCAGGTTTGCGCTGCGATCGGGCAGAGCAAGGTTATGGAGGTGTATCATCGTGCATTTGAACATTACGGCGGGATCGTTGCCCAGATCCTCCTCACTTACGACGATTTCATGGATGAGTCAAAGCACAAAAACCTTAGAAACGGGATAAGCGAACTCCTGAAGCTGGGTGTCACGCCGATCATCAATGAGAACGACGTCGTTGCGACAGACGAGATCGCGGAGACGTTTGGCGATAACGACCGTCTCTCAGCGATGGTCTCTGTTGACGCGGGCGCAGGTCTTCTGATCATGCTGACCGATGTCGATGGGCTGTACGACGGCGATCCGAGAGATAACGACAGTGCGAGGTTGGTTGATACGGTTACAGCGATAACGCCAGAGATTGAGGTTGCGGCAGGCAGAACCGGATCCGGACTTGCGGTTGGCGGGATGAAGACAAAGATCGATGCTGCAAGGGTCTGCATGGATGCAGGTTGTGATCTCGTGATCGCAAATGGGCGGAAGGACGATGTGATCAAGAGGATTGTTGAGGGCGAGGAACTGGGGACGCTCTTTCGTGGGAGGCGCGAGTAATCATAATAACAGTTGATGATGCGACAAAGATTCTGAATCGCTTCTCTCTTGACCGTATAACCTCTGTTAAACTAAAAGATTCGTTCGGACGTGTTTTAGCAGAAGACATCGTTTCAGGGATCGATGTCCCGTCTTTTGACCGGTCGGATATGGCTGGATACGCGATCAGGGACCAGGATCTCGGTGGCAGAAGGTTTAAGCTGGCAGGAGAGATGCACGCTGGAGGCGACCTGGAACTGATTGTTGAACAAGGTGGATGTGTAGGGGTTGCAACCGGTGCTAAGATCCCGGCGGGCGCAAATCTCGTTATTCCGGTCGAAAACACGGAAAAGATAGGCGACGACGTGATAGTTTACGAACCCGGAAAGGAATCGCATATCTCAGAGATGGGGGGGTGCTCTTTCACAGGGTCAGGATGCGCCCGGGCATGCCGATGCTTGCTGGCACGATAGCTGAAAAACCGATTCTCTGCATGATAGGGAATGTGACATCCGGTCTGGTCTGCGGACACGTATTTCTGCCTCCGCTGCTCATGCGGATGGCGTATCTGCCGTTTGCCGGGAATGTGAGGCGTGCAAGATTATCAGAGGCGGCAGTCGGAGTACGGGATGCGCCGCTATCTTCCGGTTAAACTGGCGGAGAGGGTTGCATATCCAACGTTTAAGGGCTCGGGTCTGATCACATCGATTGCTCATGCGGAGGGGATTGTTGCGATCGGAGAGGATGAGACGCTGACAGAAGGCTAAGTCGATGTCCGGGTGTTCTGATGGTGTAAAAATTATGACCGCATTGTTATTGCCCCTGATACTGGGTTTGGATTAAGTTTCTAAAGTACGTGCACGAGAGGACTGCCACAACTCCCTGATCGCAGAGATGTCCACATATCTCTCGACAATCTCTGCGAACTCTCTGATCCCTTCTTCCCTCGCTTTAGCACCAAACGAGATCCCCTCAGGCGATATTCCCTTTTTGCCGTAGATATACCCAAAGATCGCCCGTCTTATATTCTCATTCTCGAACAAGCCATGCAGGTACGTGCCAAAGATGAGCCCTGAGCCATCGATGCATCCGTCATCCTCGAAAACGGGGCATGGCGACGGGGTGTCGCCGGTATGGATCTCGTAACCGGAGACGGTCTCGCCGCGGATCGTTCTGAGAATCGGTCCGCTGGCTGTCACCTGCTTTGTGACCTGCCGCGTCTGCTTCTCGTATCGCTCAAACGTCGTTGTCACATCAAGGAGCCCCATGCCAGATATCTCAGTCACGCGGTCCTCAAACCCGCAATCAACAATCGTCCTGCCGAGCATCTGGTATCCGCCGCATATCCCGATGACCGGAACTGCCCCAGTGCCAGTGCCAGCCACATCGATGATCCGCTCGTCCATTCCGTGCGCCCTCATCTCCAGAAGGTCAGCAGTCGTGTTCTTCGTTCCCGGAATGATGATCAGGTCAGGATCCCCGAGCTCTGAATCGAGTGGGAGATATCTGACGTTTGCGAATGCTTCAAGAGGCTCAAAGTCTGTGAAATTTGAGATATGGGACAGGCGTATGACCACGATCTCGATCGGATGATGGCGTGTTCTCTTGTCCGAAATGGAGACCGAATCCTCAGATGGGATCGCAATATCGGCATAAGGCAGGACTCCGAAGACCGGTAGTCCGGTGATCTCCTCAAGCTCCGAAATTCCTGGCTTCAGAATGTTGTAATCGCCGCGAAACTTGTTGATGATGAATCCTCTGACAAGATCTCTGATATCATCGGGAAGCAGTGCAAGCGTCCCGTACAGGCTTGCGAATACGCCGCCCCGCTCGATGTCTCCGACCAGAATGATCGGTGGTCTCACTGATCTGGCAGTTCCGATGTTCACGATGTCCCGGTCGTAGAGGTTGATCTCGGCTGCGCCTCCTGCGCCCTCTATTACAATGAGATCGTACGTCTCTTCGAGCCTTTCGAGCGCATCGTCCACAACGCCCGAGATCTCGTCGATCGATTCGTAATAATCGCCTGCTCTCCGGTCATACGCTGGTCTGCCAAGGATGATCACCTGTGAGAGGCGGTCGCCCTTCGGTTTCAGCAGAACCGGGTTCATATCCACGGTCGGCTCGATTCCAGCCGCCCACGCCTGTATCGCCTGCGCAATCCCGATCTCGTCGCCATCCGCCGTGATCCACGAGTTCAGGCTCATGTTCTGAGCCTTGAACGGCGCAACCGCCATGTTTTTTGAGAAGATATGGCATAAGGCGGCAACGAGCACGCTTTTTCCCACATGGGATGCGGTTCCAAGGATCATTAGATGTTTTGCCATTCTAATTAGGATTGTGCGGAGATGATTTATTGGTTTGTGGGGACTGTCACGCCACCACGGTGCATGGGGTGATTTTGAAGCTGTTGTCGATCCATATCTCGTGGTGGCTGCAACGGACTTGAACATCCTAAAAACATCAGGATTTCGATTCCGGGCACCAACGCTCAAGTTGACTGCCCCCGCCCAGGTTTGTGGATACTCTTAATTAAGATCGGAGCGAGAGGTATCAGAAAAGATGTGGGCAAAAAATGAACATCCAACACACTCCAAACGGAATCATTTTAACGAATAAAACCCTCTCCGAACTGGATATATTCGTACTCGACTTCCTCAGCGTACTGAAGGCATACACAGACTACGTCATCGTGAGCGGCTATGTCACGATACTCTTCGGCAGGGCGAGAGGCACCGAGGATATCGATATAATAATGCTGAAAAAATTCCTCGAAGAGTTTAATATCGTAAATGTGACCGGGTATGGAATTGAAATTTGACAGGGAACAGAACCAGAGCGAGCGTCTGACGTTCATAAGACGCTACAGCGAGTGGGTGAAGTCGGTGCCAAATGAGGTGTGGAGCAGGCAGCAGGCATCGCTGATCAACAGTTTTCTGATCAGTGCAAAGAACTTCCAGCTCGATCGGCAACAGTATCTCGTGATGAAGGAACGGTCAAAAAAGACGGAAAACCCATGAGCGAGGTAATCAGATCATATATCGGTCTTTCATCAGATTCCACATCCGGTCGAGCGCTTATCCTGTTACATTCTCTCTTGCGTTCTCTCCATCCGTCTTCATGCCCTCGATGATCTCCCCGACGGTATCAAAATCGGTCTCTTCAGAGTCCACATACGCGTCGTCCAGGACATAGAATGCGCTCTTTTGTGCGATGCTCTCTTTTGTGATCAGTTTATCCACGCCACCTGCGACCAGAAGCTCAGCAACCCTGAGACCTTTTCGCTTCTCCAGCGTGGCAAACGGGTTCTTCAGAAACCTCATGTCGGTGAGCTCACCATCCCGTGTTCGCATGTCGAATATGCAGAAGTATTCTGCCTCCCCAAAATGCCAGGATACCGCGGACCCCGCGCCATTGTTCTCGGTACACGGGACCGCATACCGTATAAACTCCCTTTCCTCGGGCTCTATATGTATCAGGACCCTGTCCACATTTTTTATCTCCGATTTAATCCTGTTTTCGATCTTATCGCTCAGTTGATGCACCTTTTTGAGGTCTCTCAGGTTTGTCTCGATCCCCATCTCTATGAATATGAATTTCCCGGAACTTCTCGCGTTAAGGGCGCCTATCTTCCTGACGCCGTGGGTTTCGGATGTAAGCTCTCTTATCCGGTTGAGACTCTCGTAATCGATGGATGCATCCAGGAGAACCTTTATCGAATCCTTCATTATCTCGTATCCTGATCTGAAGATGAAGACTGAAACCAGAATGCCGGCAGCAGGATCAAGGAAATGGATGCCTGCGTAGTTTCCAAGTATTCCGGCGAGTACTGCTGCGGAGGCGTACGTATCCACCCTCGTATGCTTCCCATCCGCAATCACACTGGGCGAATTCTCCTCTCTGCCTACCTTAAGTTTATAGCTGCTCAGAAGCAGGGTGAGTATCAAGGATGTCAGTGCGGCTGCGATTGCAAACGGAACGTCTGACAGGTCCCCTGCCTCTGCAAACTCCCCGACTGACGTGATAACGATCGCGTATCCGGCATAAAGGATCGCAAGGGCGAGGAAGAGGCTCACTATGTTCTCAGCCTTGTAAAATCCGTAAGGAAACTCCTCGGTTGGCTTGCGATCCGAAATCTTGAGACCTATGAAGACCGCGATGGAACTGATCACGTCTGTGAGAGAGTGGATTGCGTCAGCAATGAGAGCGATACTTCCGGAGAGTACACCTGCAACGTATTTTATGATCGCCAGAAATGCAGTCACCCCTATCGATATCAGAGTGGCTCTCTTATCCCTCGCTACGTGAACCATGAAAGAGAATTATCGGCTGATAACCTTTAATACTTGCCTCACAGGAGTTAATCAGGATGGACGGTAGTGATAATGACAGAAAGAAAGATCCGAGGGGGCATAAATTTTTTTCGGCGATCTATCTCCCAAAAGACTGGGCAGAGGATCGGGAACGGCGCGATTTTTCAGGGACGTTTCAAAAAGAAGCCGCTGATGGGATTCGAACCCATGATCTGCTGATTACGAATCAGCCGCTTTACCGAGCTAAGCCACAGCGGCACAGTGTGCGTGACACATTATGTCCGGATGCACATATAATGTGTTGGGATCAGGTTTGCCATCCCAACATTTAAGGGTTGTGACCAGCCGATGTCATAGATATGAGGATCATCGCATTCGTGGGTATGCCGGCGTCAGGCAAATCCAGGGCGGCACAGCTGGCACGCGAGCGTGACAT
>JAUWHQ010000099.1 GCA_030605805.1 Methanosarcinales archaeon
CGATCAGACACTCGGGTTGCCATCCAAATCTGGATAGCGTTCCTCTGAGATGGTATTTACGGGTGTCGATGGATCACTAATCTGGTTTTGGAAAACCACGCCACGCCATACTTTCTACCGCGCAGTAATGTGACTTTCAAAAGCATTGGGGCAATGGGATGGTATAATATGCAATATTTGCTCTCTGGAAGATCCCCCGGAGTGGTTAGAAAATTATCATAAGCGTTTCAATCTTTGAAACGGTTAATTCCATGGTAAAATGCCGGTTTGGCGCAGCCGCTCGAGGAAGAGACTTGATTCGGCGGATGGGAGACTACAGACGCGGGCTCGAAGCTTGTGGGGCACAATATCCGAAGAGCTCCGGTATCTTGAGATCATGGGTGATGTGGTGCCACACTGGAGAGGATGTATGTGAATTTCGTCCCAAAGCCGAAATTTTATGGCAGACCGGACGACCTGCATACAGCGGCTAAAAAAGAGACACCTGCAACCCCAAAGCAACAAAAAATAAAAAGTAAAGGTGCTCGATTGGCACCTTACGCTGGCTTGTCGTAGAGCTTGGTCTTGGTCAGTTGTTTGCCGTCCTTCGCGTGCGGATTGCGGAACAGCGTGTCATTCGATTTCTCGATCTCACGCGCTTCACGTGCAAGAACCGCTGCCGCAGTCATCATCTCGTGACCGGCAGCCGCGGTCAGCGCAATCTTCTCGACCTCCTTTAGCATGAAGCAGGCAGGGAAGTTGATCGCTGCAACCGTGTTTGCCATGTGGAGTGCTGCAAGAGCCTTCGCCTTCGCGTACGGGTTCTCAAAGCATCCGCGCTCAACGCACTTATCAGGGCTTCCAAGGATGTGTGGCAGTTCAAGGTCTTTTCCTGACTTGCCGGAAGCTACCTGATCAATCACCTTGTCAATCTCCTCCTGGATCATGCGCACAACACCACATGCGGACAGGACCTTCATAGCGTCCGCGTTAAACGACGCCATCTCTGTCGGGTCAAGGAACTCTCTCTTCGCGCCGATCAGCGGGTCGACCTTTAAGATGATCGATCCGAAACCAGCATCCTTCAATGCTTGACGTGCGTCCTTCTTGTCAGGTCCGTCAGAGACAATGATCGTTGGCGTGTTCTTGTAGATCTCCCTTGCCGCGGTCGGTCCGGGCGCGCCCGCGTTCGGGCTGATCATCACAACAAAATCAGGGTCCCAGT
Source organism: Methanosarcinales archaeon (assembly GCA_030605805.1). Taxonomy (GTDB): domain Archaea; phylum Halobacteriota; class Methanosarcinia; order Methanosarcinales; family Methanogasteraceae; genus Methanogaster_D. The sequence continues at coordinate 1,205 of JAUWHQ010000099.1, forward strand.
GCTTGATCAACGCTTCCGTGTCCTTCGCCTCATCCGCGCCCATCTTTGCGCCGGTTCCAAGCGTTCGTACCATGATACCTTTTCTTGCTGCAATCTCGTCAAGAACCAGGTCAATAACCTGGGACATCCCAAGATTCCCAAGTTTTACAAATCCAATCTTTACGTCACCCATTATGGATCACCGAATTTAGGTATCAGGGTTATGAGATATAAGGGTATTGATCGGCTGCGAGGGCATCAGAACCGTCCCCTCCGCAGCATGGAATAGACCAGCCACGCGCCGATGATGCCTGCCATCGCAAACCCGATAGCCCCAATCGCAGGAACCCCGCAGATCATTGGTTTCATGTCGGATCGGATGATTAAGGCAGAGGCAAGGATGAGCGCAGAGAGGATCATACTCGATGAGATGCGGTTGCTCATAAGATCGAGTTCGGATACGATGTGGTCGAGCCCGTGATGCTCAAACTCAAGACGCAGCGTCCCCCTCTCAGCCCGCAGGAGAATCTGATCGATCCTGTGCGGAAGCCCGCGCACGAGCCTCCCGAATCCAGGCAACATCCGCAGCCACTCCCGTATGATCCGGGCAGGGTGCATGCGCTTCAGTGCCAGATTCCGTATAAACGGCTTTGCCAGGTCCTTGAGGTTATAATCAGGATCGAGCCGCGAACATACCTCCTCTTCGATCATCAGCGCTTTCGAGAGAAGTACGAGACTGGACGGCACGTTTCCATGGTGCTTCAAGACCATATCGATCATTTCACGCATCATAACACCAGTGTTCACATATCGCAGCGACTTTCCGTAGTATTTGTTGATCATGTTCGATATCTCGAACCTGAACTGCGGGAGATCGATCTCGTCGTAATTGATGACGCCTGCGTGTGCAAGCACATCGATCACAGTGTCAGGATCGTCATCAGAAAGTGCGATGAAGAAGTCCACAAGGTCATCCCTGGTCGCCCGGTCGATATGCCCGATCATCCCGAAATCGATGAACGCCACGACATTATCACTCCCCTTCACCACAAGCACATTTCCGGGGTGCGGATCTCCGTGAAACGCGCCATGCAAGAATATTTGCTTCAGAAAAGAGGTTGCAAAATTACGGGAGATGATTTTACGATCCATGCCCGCCTTATCGATTTCCTCGAGGCTGGAAATCTTGATTCCATCGATAAATTCCATTGTCAGTACCTGCCATCTGGTATAGTCCCAGTAGACTCGCGGGATGTGGATGGTGGCATCATCGCTGAAGTTTTCACGGAATTCGTCCGCATTCTGTGCTTCAATCGTGTAATCGAGCTCTGCGTGGATGATGCGGTCAAACTCAGATATAAATCCGATCGGATTAAACGCTTTCGCCTCTTCGATGTGCTGATCCGCAAAACGTGCGAGATCATAGAGAATCCGGAGGTCTGCGTCGATGACCTCCCTCACGCGGGGGCGTTGCACCTTCACAACGACCCTCTCGCCACTGTAAAGCGTGGCAAGATGTACCTGACCAAGAGAGGCTGATGCAAACGGCTGGTGCGAGAACGATGCGAAGGTCTCATCGATCTGCCTGCCGAACTCCTCTGTGATGATGCCGCACACCTCATCATAGCTGAACGATGGTACCGTGTCCTGCAACTTTTCGAGCTCTGTTATGTACTCTTTTGGGAGAATATCGTATCGTGTGCTCAGAATCTGCCCGAACTTGATGTAGGTCGGTCCA
>JAUWHQ010000093.1 GCA_030605805.1 Methanosarcinales archaeon
ATCGCGTTTGGCGTACTGATCGGAATCGCAGTCCTTGCCCTGAAGACGGGGCTTGGCTGCGGTTTCGCCAGCCTGAAATGGAAGGAGGTCGTCTATCTGGCGACCGTCTATCTCGCGATGTCGATCGTTATGGGCTACCTCGTAGGAATCATCCCGCTCGATCTGACGCAGAATATCCTTGCTGCAGGCGTTACGATGCACTTGATCATCGCAGCAGGGCTGCTCTACTTTGGAATTCGCACAAAACGGGAATGGCTATCCCAGAGGTGCGATCTATCGAGAAAGACGTTTCTCTGGCTCTCGCTACCCTGCCCTGTCTGCATGGTCGCGCTCTTTCTTGCATGCACGGTTCTTGCAGGTGCGATCGACCGGAGCAACATCGTAATCGGTTTAATCGTGGGCGTGGTCTTCTTTACAGGCATCTGCTTATCGGCATTCTCGATTGCGTTTCTTGCAAGGAGATTCGGCTGCAGGGACCCTTCCGCGCTCGGAACAGCAATGATACTCTTCGGACTCTTCTACCTGCTCTCTCCGCTGATAATCCCTGCGTATATGCAGGCTCAGACGGTGCAGAGCCCAAATGTTCCGATGGATATGGGAGAAACTGTTCTCTCGTTCTCTCTGATGGCTGCTCTCGCCACAATCGGCTTTGCAAGAGATAAATATAGAAAATCAAAGGACTAAAGGAGGCAAAAATGGACGTATCTTCAGGAATAACAGGAACAATGTTCATGATCTCGAATGCACTGCTCTATCCAGTGATCATCACGCTGCTCGGCTTGATCGCGTGGTCACTCATATCGGCTGGGCAGTTTACATCAGAGTATGCATCGAGAAACAGGGATGTGAATCTGCTCAAAGTGGGGTGCAGGGATGCGAAAGCGAAGATCGAAAAAGGCGATCGAAGCGGGGCGGCAGCAGTTCTTACGGGCAGTGGATCGAACGATCTTTTAAAGAAGTTCATAAAAGAGATCTCAGAGATTCTCGGTGCAGGAAACTTTCCGGTTGAGGCAGAGAAACTGCTTCAGGACTATGAACTGAAAATCGCAGACGAATTGATGCAGACGAGATTGGTGGCACGAGTCGGTCCGATGCTCGGGCTCATGGGAACATTGATACCGATGGGTCCTGCGCTCATTGGCTTATCCACAGGAAACATCCAGCAGCTTGCCGCCAATCTGGTGATCGCATTTTCAACGACGGTTCTCGGTCTTCTGGCGGGAGGCGTTGCTTACAGCATCCTGCTGATCAAGAAGAAGTGGTATACGCAGGACTTAAGCGATATGGAGTATGTTGTGGAGGTGCTTAAGTGAGGGCTGTTCGGAGACGAATTGTTATGGATGATGAGGAGGATCCGCTGGGCGGCGTTGCAAATCTCTTCGATGCTGCGATGGTCTTTGCGGTAGCATTGCTTGTTGCGCTTGTCGTCTCCTATAATGTGCCAGAACTCCTTGATGCGGATGCAAGCGTCACGATCGTCAAGAACCCGGGAGATCCGAATATGCAGGTGATCATCAAGGATAAGGAGACGATAAAGGTGATGAATATGACAGAACAGATCGCTGGCGGTCAGGGGTCTAAAATAGGGACCGCATATCGGCTGGAGACGGGGGAAGTGATATATATGCCTGAGAATGAGACCGGATGATGTTCCTAACTGCTGCTGTAAGTGGGGGGATACGAAATTCGATCTGCGAGCGTTCTGCGAAAGCACGCGGCGAAGCCTGCATCGCCGCAGGCAGCATTGATTTTTTGAAAAAGGGTTGTATGTTTTGACAAACGTGAACCAGTACCAGAAAGCCATTCTCAATCTTGCCGATGAGCTTTTCCACCTTCTCGCTTCCGTATTCTCTCTTGAGCCATCGTTTGAGCGTTGCTTCTCGCATTATGTAACTTCAGCAGTGCCGCCTGTGCAATCGTGTTGTTACCGAATCTGCCTTCTTTTGGACAACCTGCATCGGTTGCAACGACTTCTTTCTGGCAGTGTGGGTATGCATAATGTGCAATTTTGTATTCGGTGACTATAACAGGTTGTGGTTCAGAAATCTCCCCGGGTGATCTTCGATCTCTTCGATTGTACATAGATCAGCACTGGCATATATATCTAACCCTGTAAAAAGGTTGTTAAGTTATTGGGTGTCGAGGGACCTCGGGTTTCAGATAAGATGATGTTTTATCACGAATTACATGAATTTGGTAGACGAGGAGGCGCGAGTGATTGCGTCTTATTAGTCTACGTTAAAATCACGAACGCGGGTCTTTCATATCGTAACAACCATCCTTGCAGTCTCTTTCCACGCCTCCGCGAATCCTGCGGTCGGCACGCCGATGAACGCGTCGATCAGACAGAGATCGCAGCGCTCGACCACCGCAGCAAGGCGCACGAGATCGCCGTGGTACACCGAAACATCGCATGATCCGTGCGCTGTTGCAACCAGCACCGGCGCACCGGCAACGACAGGAAGTTCTGATAGGTTAACATGCATCTCCAGTTCGAGTCCGAGAACCGAGGCGTTCGCCCTGATGTTCAAAATCGTGTTTTTAACCGCCGGCAGGAACGCATCGTTCAGTATCACCTCTCGTGCGCCGGCAAGCACCGAAACCAGCCCGAGCGTGCCCGCGCCGCAACACGCGTCCACGACGCTTCCCAAAAGCTTCCGCTGGTAATAGAGCGATTCGAGCACCTGTATTTTGTCGGATTTGCCGCGGGAAAACTCGATGTGCGTGTCAGACTGGGTCTTATAGATGCAGAGCTCCCCAAACGCCGACGACACGATATCACCGCGAAGATCGCAGCCAGCAAGCAGATCATAAATGTGTGGGCTGCTGCCGGTGTCCAGAATCCCGATTGGATGCTCAAGGCTACCTTTTCGCTGAATTACGCCTTTTACCTCCGGAACTTCGCTTATTATCATCTCCGCCGTCCTTTTGTCGATGGTGTTCATGATCAGGATCAGCGTGTCCCTGCCAAGCCTCGGCGGAAACGGTATCTGGTAGCCGATGGTGATCATCGGGGTGCCGACATCAAAGAGGGTCGCCTGCCTGTTGCATAGCCCCTCTCTTATGAGTATGCCGAGCACATGCGCAACAACGACATCGAGATGCCGCTTCCCGCAACTCTGGCACCGCATGGTTACGTCATCGATACCATCAATACCATCGATGCCACCGATCGCATCGACGCCGTCAAAGAGCCGGTTAAACGGCGTCTGCTTCCCGAGAACAGGGTCTGCCATGCATGACTGACATGCGGCATACATTATGTACGCCGATTCAAATACCTGCTCGGCAGGGATGATGCAGTCACTGCTGTCGCATCTCGGGCAGACGATCGTCACGCCCGCCTCCCAAGGACCGCCCTGCACGGCGCGCCATCAGCCTGATGGGTCTTGATCGGGAGGCATACAAGCCGGTACCGCCCCGGCGCAACGGCGCGCAGATCGACATCCTCAAGGATCAGCACCCCTGCGCCAAGCAGCGTCAGATGAACCGGAAAATCCATATCCTCGTAGCGATCTGGCGATAAATAATCAATACCGACCAGAGACACCCCCGTATCCACCAACCACTCTGCTGCGTCGGGCTTAATATAAACAAAGTCCTCGTGGAACCGGTTACGCGGTAGATCGCCGTTTCTCGTCTTGAAGAGGATCGCCTGCCCCGGATCGATCCGGCGTCCTTTTAGTTCTGCCACGGTCACAGCCACATGCGACTCGATTGCGACCACGTCCGCATCAAGAAAGAACCGCTCGACATGGATTTTGTCAAGCGACTTGCGCCCGTCGAAGAAGTGCAGCGGCGCATCGATGTGCGTGCCTGTATGGCTGCCCAGCGCCAGTTCTGATAGTGTATAACCGCCGCAGCGCGTCTGCGAGACAACAGGCGCGGTATCGCCGGGAAAAACGACCGTATCCTGCCCGATGGTGCGGGTTATGTCAATCATATCTGCCATATCGATCATCGTCTATCATCTCCTCCGTCCGGTGTCGTGTTTTCTATCATTAACCAGTGTAGCCGGCATCATGAATGAATCGGTGACACGGTTGACGCTGATGTCTGTGTGGGGATCACAGGGCACATAAATATACGCGCTATCCACGATCTGACATACCACCCTGCGATTATGTAACCATTAACCACAAGGTTTATATACTATCATGTCCAATTGTCATATATGCGAGCGGGAAAATAACTTTTTTACCACATTCCCTCATTCCCAACTTCCCTCCTCCCTCCATGTACCCGCTCGCATAACTCTTCCCATGAAACAAAACCACCGATTGAAGCACAGATTATCGAAATCGCTGATTTTTTGAGATGGTGCGCAGGTGGTCCGGTTGATCAGGGGGCTGATCATGGATCACAGGTCACATAGATAGATAGAGGTGCTATCCACGATCTGACATACTACCCTGTGATT
>JAUWHQ010000213.1 GCA_030605805.1 Methanosarcinales archaeon
CGGAATCCAAAGACATGGATCAGGGGAATTTCAATGCGATCAGGGCGGATGACCTCGCACGTCTGTTTGATTTGTATGATCTCTATTTCTTCGATAGATTTTTTCATAATAAGTACAAAGGGAAGGTTTTTTTCCGTTTATCCGACAGAATGACCAGGGCAGGTGGACAGATCAAACACGCGAAGAGCGCCGGTACCCACACAATCTCCTTATCGACGACATTGATCTTCCAGACGTTTGGGGATGTTACGCGGGAGGTAACTGTGAACGGAATCGTCTGCCGTGACCGGCTGGAAGCAACGATGCGCATCCTTGAACATGAGATCATTCACCTGCTGGAGCAGGTGCTCTTCGGTTCTACGAGCTGCTCCAAGCCCCGTTTCAAACGCCTGAGCCGGAACATCTTCGGTCATACCGATGTCACTCACCGACTGGTGACTCAGTCAGAACTCGCCCACAAGCAACACGACCTGCGGGTGGGATCTGCTGTCTCGTTCGAATATGGCGGGGAGACTTATCGCGGAATTATATCCCGCATAACCAAGCGTGCCACGGTTATGGTCAGGGATCCTGCCGGAGACTTCCGGGATCTTCGGGGAGATCGGTACAGCAAGTATTACATTCCTCTTGAGTATCTGAAGCAATGAACGATTTCGAGGTGAATGCCCTTACCCTCCCCTGCAAAAAAGGAGATAACATGCTACAGGCGAGTACCCTTGCAGGCAGAAACGATCTTAGCCCTGCACTCCCCCCTTCCATCCCTCCACGAGTTCCCTGGACCACGCACCATCGCAGACGATCATCTCGCCCCGGATCCACTGCGGCAGGTGCTGCCTGACACCAAGCCCACGGTCATGCGAAAACCTTGAGTCGCAGAGCACGAGAACCCCGGTCTCGCCTGCGGACCTGTGCACCCTCCCGATTGCCTGAAGCGCCTTATTGATCGCGGGAAGCGTGTATGCGATGAAGAGTCCCTTCTCCTTTCCGTATTTTCTCTGGTAGTACGAGTTGACCAGTTTCTGCACCTCTGAAAATGCTGCGAGTGGAAACCCAACAACGATAGCCCCTTTCAGGGCTTCCCCATAATAATCGATCCCTTCACTCATCTTTCCGCCACATACTGCGAGCAATACTCCCTTTTCCATGCTGCTTCCGGATTCAAAGAAGCGTTTCAATATATCAGGGACATATTTCGACTCTTTTGGCTCTATGTACAGTATCTTCCCGGATTCATCCGCCATTCTTTCGCAGTACTCAAGATACTGGTCCATCATGAAGTATGATGTGAAATAGATGGCAACATTGCCCGAAACTCCACATATCAGCGCGGATATGTGTAATTCTATCTCTCTTCGATTGCCAGCATCATTTCGGTACGCTGACTGGGTTGTTGCGTTCTTTGCTCCGAGTATCAGCCGGTTCTCCGCCGGAAACTGGTTCGGGATCGTTAAAATCTCCACCCGCCCGTTCTCACCGAAATAGTAGAGTTCGTAGGCGTCCGGGGGGGACAGGGTCCCTGATATCAGCACGGTGGCGTGAACCGTGTCAGCGATGCCAGATATGATCGGGCTCGGGTCGAGGCTGCGGATCTCAAGCGTCAGCCACCGATCCTCGCTCATCGATTTTACGGGAAGATATGAGGAATCGCCCTTTGCGAGGTGCGCCATGAACAGGAATTCGGCAACGCGCTCAAGAAATACATCAGCTGACTCTGAAGACTTCTGTTTCCGGTTTCTGATCTGCTGTGCGAGTTTTAAGAGGTCAGCAACGGTCTGATCGTCATCCCGCGCCAGCCCGCCGCCTGCAAAGACGAAATCCGCAAACATCCTCGGATCGAACCAGTCTTCGCCCTGTTTCTTGTTCTGCCAGCGATCGCATGTCTTTTCCATGTATCTCTTCATCCTTGAGAGAACATCCTTCGCAGACCTAGCTATGATCCTGTCCTTCTCACCTGAAAACTGATTGATCTCAGATATCGCCTTATCAACGGTGTGCATCGTGACTGTGTCGCTGTTGATGCTTCTCACCGTGTCTCCGAGATTGTGCGCCTCATCAACGAGCAGAATCGTATTTTCCGGATCGATTTCGAGCCAGTCAAAGAGGAGATCACGCCGTTGGTCATCGAACACATGGTTGTAATTCAGAATGACGATGTCAGCCTTCTTCGCGCTGATCGCCATCACCTCGTACGGGCATGTCTGTCCGCACCGCTCATGCAGTTCTTCAGGGTACAGGATATCCTGTATGATCGCCTCACTGTCTTTTAACGCCTGTTTTGATGGTCTGACATTCTTTGATCCCTCGAATGTGTACATTTCCCTTGAAAACAGGTAATACGGGCAGAATGTGCGATATCCCTGAGTCTCACCCCGGATCTCTGATTCTATCTTCGGATCGCTCGCTGGATCATAGACATTGTACTCCTGCGCTGTCCGATTGTCCCGCCGTATCTTCTCGTCCAGTCTCGCCTCGAGAAAGTCCATCGTGAAGACCTTCATCAGATCACACCCCGCGTAGACATTCTCAAATTCGCCAGCCAGTTTACACATCTTGTGCTTCCCGACGAGGTATGCGACCTTCGGAGCGTGATCGGTCTCTTCTCTGATCTTCCGTATCTCATCAAGATACACTCCGATCTGGCTCACGGTTCTGAGCACGACGACGATCTTGTTTCTGCCGCGGTTGGCGAGCAGTGACGCAATCACGCTCGTCTTGCCGCTTCCCGTCGGCGCATCGATCATCAGGACGCGGTGTTCGCCGATGCAGGCGACCTCCTGAACTCTGTCAAGCATCGTATCCTGATGCGGGCGGAAGGATGGGTACGGGAACCAGTCCCTGTAGTTTTGAGTCATCTGGGGTTGTCTGGAGTCTTTTTGGGTTGTTTGTTCAATGGATGCCATTTCTTCACATCCGGATCATCTCTCATATAGTTAATATAGTTAATCCATCTCTTCCATGGTGCTGATCGGGGCACACGGGTCATTCGAAACATTCGGAGTGTATTTGGCATGGAGAGGTCCTTTCTCCCCGCGAAACCCTTTTGCAATGATATACATCTCGGCGCTTGCCTTGCGCGAGGCTGTGGGCGAGTGTGCACGCACGTTTCGGAAGCGCGATCTCACCTCCTGCATGTAATCCTGAAACAAATCGCCCTGAAACGCCTTGACCACGAAATTGCCGCCCGGTCTCAGGATCTTTTGTGCACAGGCAAGCGCATGTTCTGCCAGATCGATCGACCGGGCATGGTCATAGCTCCAGTCGCCAGAGAGGTTGGGGGCGGCATCACAGAGCACCACATCAGCACTGCCGACCACCTGCCTGATCGCATCGAGGGTCTCTTCTGACCTGATGTCGCCAGTGATGATGACTGCGCCATCGATGCTGCGAACCTGCTGGATGTCCACGCCGACGATCGTGCCACTGCTTCCTGCAAGTTCCGCTGCCACCTGCGTCCAGCCGCCCGGAGCCGCCCCCAGATCGACAACTGCGTCACCACGCCTGATGATATGGAACCGTGTATCGATCTGCTTGAGCTTGTATGCTGCTCTCGATCGATAACCCTCCTTCTTTGCCATCCTGTAGAAATGGTCATGCTGGTCGCGCGCCATTGTCTGGTATCATGGCAGGCACGCCACATAATATGAACGAAACGAACGAGACGCTTGAGAAGATGGAGCGCGTGAAAGACGCAATCCGGAAATGTGGCAGCATCCTGATCGCGTTCTCTGGCGGCGTGGACAGTTCGGTGCTCGCAAAGCTCGTAGAGCAGAGCGGTGCAACGGTGCTTGCCGCAACCGCTGACTCAGAACTGCTCGGGGACTACGGGCTTGCTCACGCCAGAAAGATGGCAGATGAGATCGGCATAGAACTTACGGTCTTCAAATTCGGAATACTGGGGAATGAGAAATTCACGGAAAATCCGCGTGGCAGGTGTTATCACTGTAAAAAGCATCTGATTTACGAATTGCAAAAGATTGCATCGGAAAACAGGATCGGAACGATTGCGGATGGGACAAATATGACCGATCTCGCAGGGGAGAGACCAGGCTATGCTGCGATCCGGGAAGCAGGTGTTTTCACGCCGTTTGTCGATTTCATGGTGGAGAAGTCAGAGATCAGGGAGATTGCCAGATATTTCGGACTATCTGTTGCAGATACCCCGTCAGAGTCGTGTTTTGCCACCCGAATTCCCCACGGTACCGAGATTACGATTCCACGACTCTCTCGTATCGAGAAAGCGGAATCGGTGCTCCATGCACACGGGCTCTGCGGCGTCCGGGT
>JAUWHQ010000041.1 GCA_030605805.1 Methanosarcinales archaeon
GGTCTATTTTTCGATAGTAACGCTCACCACGGTTGGTTTTGGAGATATCGTCCCTGTAACTCCCATCGGACGCTTCGCAACCGTTCTCATGATACTTGTCAGCATTGCTCTCGTGCCGTGGCAGCTTGGTCTGTTGATAAAGGAGTTTATGCTCTCGACTTCCAAAAAACGGATTGTAACGTGCCAAAAATGCGGTTTCAGGCATCATGACCTCGATGCCACGTATTGCAAACATTGCGGCAGCATAATTTACCACGAGACCGATGAAGAGTTGCGATGATCCTTGCCCGCCCCGGGCAATCGTGTCCGGGCGCCGCTCACCCCGGAACCTTCACCATCCCCTCCTTCCCATTCCACCCTTCCACTCCTCGACGTCCCATGCGAAACCTAAATCTACATGAAAGACGCGAAAAGAGCAAAGAACATGACACGGGTAGCAGTCGGCGGAACGTTCGATCCACTGCACGACGGACACAAAGCACTTCTCAGCCGGTCTTACGAGCTTGGCAGAGACGGTCGGGTCGTGGTCGGGTTGACATCGAACGATCTGGCAAGCAAGCGATTGCGGGAAGTTGCTGATTACGGGGTCAGGGAGCGTGAACTGAGACGGTACATCAGTGACCGGTTCGGGCTATCGCCAGAGATCACGGTTCTGCATGATCCTTATGGCACGACACTGGCAGAACACTTTGATTATATCGTTGTTTCTCCTGAAACGCATCCGATTGCAGTGAAGATCAATAAGCTCCGTGCAGAGCGCGGGATGCCACAGATCGAGATCGTTCTGGTGCCTTATGTGCTGGCAGAGGACGGTATGCCGATCTCTTCCACACGGATCAAGAACGGCGAGATCGATGTGCATGGAAGGTTGATCATGGACAGGTTGATGAAAGATTAATTACAGACAACGGTGACTGACAGAGTGACTCATAAATGTAACTCACAAAGGTGGCTTTGATGACCGAAATATCCAGCATGATCATTACACACGCAAAAGCAAGCATTGAGGACATTGAGGGTGCATGGCACGGCGCGGTTAAGGATCTGCTGCATGTGCTGCACTCGCATGAACTGGTGCACGAGTGTGTGGTGCTGATGACATGCAACCGCGTGGAGGTGTATGTGGTCTCGCCAAAGGGGAGCAAGGTTCTCTTTGAGTATGTGAAGAAGATGGGCGTGCCTGACCGGATTATTGAGTTCAATGACCATGAAGAATCGTTGATACACCTTATGAGGGTTGCATGTGGGCTCGAATCGATGATCGTTGGCGAGGACCAGATACTCGGGCAGGTCAAGGAACTGTACCATACCGCAAGAGAGGCAGGGGTCACAGGAAAGGTGCTTGACACCGCTTATGAGAAGGCGATTCATGTCGGCAAACGGGTGCGGTCAGAGACGCGGATCAACAAAGGCTCAGTCTCCATCGGATCTGCGGCAGTCGATCTCGCCGAGGCTGAACTTGGCACGCTGCAGGGAAAGACGGTCGTGGTCATCGGGGCTGGCGCGATGGGGTCGCTTGTCGCACATGCGCTCGCACACAAGGATGTTTCGGCGGTATATGTCGCAAACCGCACTTTTGACCGGGGGGAGGCGCTCGCAAGGGAACTGGATGGAATTGCGGTTCCGTATGATGAAAAGAACAGGTATATCGCATCTTCTGACGTGGTGATCAGCGCGACCTCTGCGCCCCATCCGGTGCTGACTGCGGAGATCATGCGCCCGATCATGGAAGATCGTAACAGTCACGATGGCAGGTGCCATGATCTGTTGATGATCGATATAGCCAACCCGAGGGACATCGAGGACCCGGTAGCCGATTTACCGGGTGTGAAATTGTACAACATCGATGGACTCAAGGCGATCAGCGATAGCAATCTGCACAAGCGGATGCAGGAGATCGAAAAGGTCGAAAAGATCATAGAAGATGAATACGATCTACTAACTATACAGTACAAGCGGCAGCAGGCGGATAAAGTCATATCATCGCTGTACAGCCAGGTAGAAGACCTGAGGATCCGTGAACGGGAGCGTGCGATCAACCGGCTCTCTGCAAAGCACACGCTCGGGGATTTTGAGCGCAGCGTGCTCGACGACCTCACGCACGCGATCACCAACAAAGTGCTGGCAGAACCGACCAAGACGCTGCGCGATGCGGCAGCAGAGGATGATATCGATTTTCTTGCGACGACCGCCGCGCTGTTCGGGCTGGATGCGAAGTGATGCGTTAACTTCCCCGGATGCCACGCATAAAACAGGCTGCGTCTGGATCAGTGGTTGATGCGGTACGATCTCTCAGATCTACCGGTGGAATCACACCCAAATACACCTGAAGAGAACAGAAGAACTGATAGGAACCAGCAAGGAACAAGCGAACATGACCGTCCCCCTGAGCCACCCGCGATACCAGTCTCTGCTGATACGGGAGCGTCTGGTTGCAGGCGTCAGAGCAGGCATCACCTCGCAGGAGGGTTTGATCGCACACGGACGCGGCGAGGCGTTCGACTACCTGCTTGGCGAGCGCACCACCGACTCTGCGTTTCATGCAAGCAGGGCAGCCGTCGCCATGCTGCTTGCTGCAGAGCGCCCTGTGCTCTCTGTAAATGGCAATGTTGCCGCGCTGGTGCCAGGCGAGATCATCGAGTTGAGCCGGACCATCGGTGCGCAGATCGAGATAAATCTCTTTTACCGGACAGATGCGCGGGTGCGGGCGATCGCAGGTCATCTGCGTGCGCACGGCGCATCCGCATCAGAGATACTTGGCGAGCACCCTGATGCAGCGCTCCCGATCGATCATGCAAGATCGCGGGTCTGCAAAGGTGGCATCTATGCAGCGGACGTGGTGCTGGTGCCGCTTGAGGACGGGGACCGGTGTCAGGCGCTCGCCAGCATGGGAAAGTCGGTGATCACGATCGACTTAAACCCACTGTCAAGAACCGCGGAGACCGCGACCATCACCATAGTTGATAACGTGGTTCGTGCGATTCCGAACATGATCAGACTCGCCAGGCAGATGATGGGACTACCAGAGGATCAGTTAAGTGACATCGTTCTGCGGCATGATAACAGAGAGGCACTGCAGGACGCAATCAGGGAGATTGTGTCGCGATGGAATGGGCAAGGGTGAATAGGGTCGGCTGAATGCCTGGATTTTTGGGATGGGGGTTTTTGGGTTCTGATTTGGTGGATGGCTCTTTCACATAGAACATTTATGGCTCTCTGGTATCTTGCGTGACAGTGAGAACCATGATTCATCAGATTAACCACCTACTCAAGCATACGATGTTGGTTTTGCAGAGTTCTTCTGGTCAGCTGAAAAATATAATGAACCGCTGATGAACGCAGATTTATTAACCGGGCATCTCTCGTTTATTTGCGTGTATCTGCGGTTAATAGAATTGAAATAAGCTATAATCACTAGAAAGTAACAAAATCATCAGCGTATGGGGATATCCCTTATTTATTTGATTTATCGATGGGATATGTGTAACGGAAATTCCCAAAGACCCAGAGTAATTTGCAAATATTCTACTCCTGCATTGATGCATTGAAGATCGTATCGTTGGTCAGTGTTTTATTGGTACTATTGACTGTGGTTGAATAGATCTCTGCTGGTTCAGGTGTTGCATCCGGTGGGGCAAGAAAATCCGCAATATTACAGATCAACCGGTTATTATCCATAACATTGTACGGCTCAGCTAAAAAGGTGACATCGCCGATAGCAAGCACCCGCGAGTCCTCATTCATTACGACAACTGAATACCTACCCTTTTCACCACTGCTTGAAGAGTAAGTATTATTATCAGTGAATATTATGCCATTTCCAAAAACCGAGCTTGATGTATAAAAAACAATTTTGCGCAACCCGTTAGTGATATTATTCTCTACAAATTCTGTGAGATAAATATATCTAAAATTCCCATCATTCTCCTTTAAATTGTACAGATAGTCATTCCAGAACAATGTACCAAATTCGACTGCTAACGAGTTAATCTTATTCTTATTTATCGGTTCCGAAAGCAAAAGCAACCTGCCACCTCCATCGATAAATTCCCTTACCAAGTTCACATCCGCTTCCAAAAAAGAAGACGTAGGCGAGATGACCACAAAGGAGGTCGAATCGGATAGGTGATCTGTCAGGTTAGACCCGCTATGTAAATATTCGATATGGTATCCTCGCGCTATTATCCGGGAGAGGAGAATATTTAAATCACCGACATTAAAGTTGTTTTCGTGGGATAAATCTACCAGAACCGTTCCGTTGCCGCTTATAAAACTATCATTGATCTCGATTGGCGTGGACGAATTCGTAGTGATGCTTAAAAAATCAGGCATATTGGTAGGGGGTGGGAGATACACACCCCTATAAAAAAACAATAGCTGCGCTAAAAAGACGATCGTGATTACCAGCACGACGAACTTTACCTTCCTCATCACTCCTCCAACTCCTGATATATGTAATAATTGGTTGGAACGATCGTCTCATTTAAATCGGCGATACCGTGGAACCTCCCACCAAACGTGATGTTCATTGCTTCGTTTACATCCAGCGTATCGTAATGTGCAATGCCTGCGACTTTCGCAGCTTTCAAGGTGGCATCTGAGCCGGTTCCTACGGCGTCTGCGATGCCATACCTTACTCCCTCGGTGCCGAGGAATATCTCAGCACACGATAAGCGCTCCGAATCAACCTGCAACTTATCCCCTCGCTGGAACATCACTGCCATGATGAAGCCTTGTTTTATGGCATCCGCCTGGGCAGCATATTTTTTTCGGGATGTTCCTGAAACCTTGAATGGACCTGTGGTTATTTGCTCATTGTCTGGTTTCCATGGCTCCGGCATGATTGAAATCACACCGATGTTGCCGATTTCTGAGGAGGGTTTAACATAGATGAAGTTTGCCGCTGAAGCAATGTAGTATCCTCCGGATAGGGCTTTGCTGTCCACAGAGACAACCACTGGTTTTTTTGCCCTCAATTTGAGAACCTCAAGATATATCTCCTCGACCTTAGTCGCCTCGCCCCCGGGTGAATTCATGTTGATAACTACGGCTTTGATGGAGGGGTCTTCCCTTGCATATCGCAGCATATCGATTATATCATACTTGGTTTTTTCTGAAAGAATGGGGGTGTCAAGTGTGATTATCCCGACCTTGGGAGTACCAATCAAGACATTGAAGAGGACTATCCCAATGACCACCGAAACAATAACCAAAACAAGGCGGGAATCGCCCATTCGTTCTGCATATTCGCGTATTGGGAATTTCATGCTACCAGTTATGGTCGTTGAGACTTATATACCTGACCCGGGCAAACCGCAATCATGGCAATTCGGACTGGAGCAAAACTCGCATCCAGGGGGCTATTTCGGATTTGTTGTTGGCATAGATGTATACGCAATACCTATATCCCTTCTGCCCGGACATAAGACCACATAATGAAGATACACGACCTCCCGCTCCCGGGCGACATCATCGACTACTACGAAGGAACCGGCATCATCGAACTGTACCCGCCGCAGGCAGAGGCAATCGAGAGGGGTTTGCTCGATGGAAAGAACATCCTTGCCGCGATACCGACCGCATCAGGAAAGACCCTGCTTGCAGAACTTGCGATGCTCTCAGCGATCGGATCCGGCGGAAAAGCACTTTACATCGTGCCGCTGCGGGCGCTGGCATCAGAGAAGTACGAGCGATTCAGAGAATTCAAAGATCTCGGGATCAAAGTGGGAATCTCGTCAGGCGACCTTGATTCAAGGGATGAGTATCTCGGCGACAACGACATCATCGTTGCGACGTCAGAGAAGGCTGACTCGCTCCTGCGCAACGAGACGCAGTGGATGTATGACCTGACCGCGGTGGTCATCGATGAGATCCACCTCCTCGATTCGCCTGACCGCGGACCGACGCTTGAGGTCACGATCGCGCGAATGCGGCGCATCAATCCGTATATTCACATCATCGCGCTCTCAGCAACGGTCGGTAACGCGCACGCAATCGCGGACTGGCTCGATGCCGAGTGCATCTCATCCGAGTGGCGACCCGTTGACCTGCAGGAAGGCGTGCTTCTCGGCAGTACCATCCATTTTTTGGGTCGTGAAACCGAGTTCTCGCTTGCCCGCCCGGGGCGCTCCGATCCGGTCGAAGCACTCGTCCTTGATACGCTTGAAAGCGGCGGGCAGTGCCTGATATTTGATAGCAGCCGCAGAAACGCCGCAAGCACGGCAGCGCGGGTGAGCAAGACGCTTGCATCATGCGCATCATACAAAACCCCGCATCTAGCTGAGCTTGCAGATACGGTCAGGGAGACTGACACCGACGCCGCACGAAAGCTTGCGGGCTGCATCGAGTGCGCCGCCGCATTCCACCACGCAGGCTTGCTTCCTGAGCACAGAAGGATCGTGGAGAATGGGTTTCGGAATAACGAGATCAAGGTGATCGCATGCACGCCAACGCTCGCTTTCGGGCTCAATCTTCCTGCGAGACGGGTGATCATCAAGAGTTATCGCAGATACAACCCGAATTACGGGATGGAGCCGATACCAATCCTTGAATACAAGCAGATGGCAGGAAGAGCCGGGCGTCCGCATCTGGATCCATCCGGCGAATGCGTACTGCTCGCAAAATCGTATTCCGAACTCCAGAGCCTGCTTGAAGGCTACATAGAATCCGATCCGGAGCCGATCTACTCAAAACTCGGCACAGAAAGCGCGCTTCGCAGTCACATCCTCTCTGCCATCACCGGCAGGTTCGGCGCATCACACGACGAACTGATGGATTTCCTTGGGCTGACGTTCTTTGCGACGCAGCAGGAGACCTCGCACCTGCGCGGAGTCGTTGAGAACGTTCTCGACTTTCTCCGCGAGAACGGGATGATAACCATGTCTGGTGAGTCGATCGCGCCAACAGCCCTTGGGAAACTGGTTTCGAGGCTGTATCTCGATCCTTATGGGGCAGCGGTCATTGTGGATGGACTTCGATCGCGCGAAGAGGGTAGCGTCAGTGATCTTACGCTGCTGCACCTGATATGCAGGACGCCTGACCTCCGCAAACTCTACCTCCGCAAGAAGGACTATGAATGGATTTCCGACTTTGCATACAAGATGCACGATGAATTTACAGAGGTCCCAAGCGAGTTTGATCCCGGATATGAGTGGTTTCTTGGCGAAGTGAAGACCGCTGCAATGCTCCTTGACTGGGTCGGTGAATCTCCGGACCGGGATATCGAGACACGATTCGGCATCGGCGGCGGAGACATCCGGGGCATCGCCGACACAGCCCAGTGGATCGCGTATGCGACAGCGCAGATCTCTGCCCACATCAAAAGCCGGCACGCAAAGAGGGCAAGAGAACTCACAGATCGGCTGAAATACGGGATAAAGTCAGAACTCCTCCCGCTCGTCACCATCCGTGGCATCGGCAGAGCGCGTGCCCGCAAGCTGCGTGAGGCAGGGTACGTTACGCCAGAATCGCTTGTCAATGCTGGCAAGACGAAGATCGGGAAGGTTGTCGGACAGAAGGTGGCAGAGAACGCGATTGAGGACGTGAAATCGAGTGGCGGGGCAGGGTTGTCTGAATAGGCGCACCGGCGTATGCTTTTATGCTGTTTAAGAAACATAAAAACGTTAGATAACAGGAGACTCGCATGATGAAACTCGAAACTCCACTGGTCGTATTGAACTTCAAGACCTATATAGAAGCCACAGGTGAAAATGCAGTCCATATCGCTGAGATATGCGGTGATCTCAGCAGGGAAACGGGTATATCGATCATTGCGGTACCCCAACTTCCGGATATCCGTGCGGTGGCTGGTACCGGCGTCTCGGTGTTCTCGCAGCACATCGATGGCTTTGATCCGGGCAGTCACACCGGGCATGTGCTTGCAGAATCGTTACGCGACGCAGGCGCCACCGGCACGCTGATCAACCATTCAGAGCGCAGGCTCACGCTTGCTGACATCGACGCCGCGATTGGTGCAGCACGCCGCACAGGTCTCACAACGATCGTGTGCAGCAACAACGTCGCAACCACCAGAGCCGCTGCATCATTAAGACCGGATTTTGTTGCAGTTGAGCCGCCCGAGTTGATCGGTAGCGGCATCCCTGTGTCAAGCGCTGACCCTGACGTCGTAACAGGTTCTGTGGACGCTGTTTCGGGAATCGATCCCGGTGTCAGGGTGCTGTGCGGCGCAGGCATATCAAAGGGCGAGGATATGCGAGCTGCGCTGAAACTTGGCACGGTGGGCGTACTGCTTGCATCAGGAATCATCCGCGCCCCTGATCCGAAAGCAGCCCTCATGGACCTGATAAGCGGGATCGAGTGATCAAAAACAGTCAAATAACGTAAGCCTGCAAGCCATGGATAGAGTCGCGGTCATGAGGTCACACCGTGATCTCGATGCCGTACACCTGCTCAGGATTCTCCTTATGCACCTTCCAGAACGCTTCTTCCGCCTCTTCACCGAATCGCTCGATTAACTGGTTTGTTCTGCGGGGCACGGTCTTCGGACCGAGCACAGCACCCGGTCGCTCCGGATCATCGATATAATCGGTCTCCATCATGAACCGGCTCCCTTCGGCAAGCGCCGTCTCGATTGCACCCTTACCTGCAAGCACACTCGGAAATACGCCCTCGCGCTTAAAGACATTCACCATCGGCGGCGCATAATGTTTGACCACTTTTTCAGGCGGCAGTCCCGACTTCCTTGCGATTGCAGCAAGATCGGCGATCACTGCCGCG
>JAUWHQ010000135.1 GCA_030605805.1 Methanosarcinales archaeon
GAGCGAACCCCTGACGCGGTATGCGAATGTCTGCTCATGAAAGACCGGATGCAGCCGGATCGAGACCGCAGGAGAACGGGTCAGCGGGACGGAAGCCGCATGCAGGAACCCTGCTAACATGCCGGTCTCAGCAGGATCATCGAGTCCGAATGTCACGCGGCATGAAAGTTCCTTAAAATCGATTCTCTGCACCACTCTCCGCGCCAGCGTGGCAACAGGATGGTGCAGCGTGCGAAACAGTTCAAAGAAACGCCTGACATCCATTTCCCTCCCTGCTTTCCCTGTTTTCTCCTCTTTCCGGTCTTCCCCCTCTGTGGCGGCGAAATCATCGATGACGCGGGATAGAAACAGCCATCGCACCTCGATTCTCTGCACGGGGTCCCCGCTAGAGTCCCTCTTCAGTTCAAACCGGCAGACGAACGGAACCCAGAGCAGAAGCATCATCGCAAGCGTAAGCGTTGATACGACAAGCAATAAAAAAATGAGAAGGAGGGGATGCAAGATACCACCCTCCTCAATCCTCGTCTGCGGATTTTTCCGGCTCCTTGTCCTTACCTTTACCCTTACCCTTCTCCATATCCTTCTTTCCTCTCATGGATTTTATCTTATCCACGACTTCAGGCACAGCCTCCATGATCTTTCCGATATCTATGCCCTTCCCGGTCGTGGAGAGCAGTTTGACCTCGTCTTCTGAGACCACGAGGAATGCTACCGGCTCGATCTTTGCGCCACCGCCGCCACCGCCGCCAAAACCGCTCTCCTCGTCACGCTTGCCCTCGCCGCCACCGCTGCCAAATCCGAAGGATACCTTGCTGATCGGTATCACGGTTTTGCCTGCCACCGTAATCGGCTCGCCGACGATGGTCTTGGTGGTGATCAGTTTCTCAAGCTGTTCTACAACTTCTCTCATCAATTCTTCGACGCCCATATTACCAAACCTCGACTGACCCGATCGCATGCAAACCGGATAACACTTTCTGTCGTATGAATCGACACCTGCGCGATATGCATGAATAGGTCATTCTCCTGTAGCGGTTCGTTGTGGTTGTAGTTCTGGTTGGGGTTGTTCATGTTGCGTACCTCCTTTTATTCAGACCGGTCGTTTGATCAACCTGTCCGATACTATATAGATAAGCAATAGTACTTAAATATTTCGATCAATCGAAAGATTTTATGATTTAATGCAGAACCCTGCAACAAAACCACAATCCCGAATCCTGCATGGCTCTCACGCCCCCGCGCCTTCGCTGTATGATGTCCGGGCATCAGGACCCGTCCCATAAGCAGAGTAACCTTTACTATATCTTACTATCATGGGCATACTAAATGGAACAAACCTTGCACCCGGACCTGACAACGCCTGCATCACCACCGATACCGCTTCCGAAAGTGTCACTGAGTCATCTCTTGCGGATGCGCGCCCCGGGGTTCTGGTATGACTTTTCGAAAAAGTCGAATGGCAGGATACACGCAACGTAAGGTCGCTTACATGTCACTGCAAGATCAATCAGAGTCTGGCATGAACGGGTGCAACCGCAACACGAAACATGAGGTATCACACAATGACCGAAGAATTCGAACCAAGCATACTGGCGTTCTGCTGTAACTGGTGTTCTTATGCTGGTGCAGATCTTGCTGGAGTCAGCAGGTTCCAGTACCCACCAAACATCCGGATCATCAGGGTGATGTGTTCAGGACGAGTCGAGCCCGCATTCATCCTCGAGGCGTTGAAGGATGGTGCCGATGGCGTACTGATCACAGGCTGCCATATCGGAGACTGCCATTACATCGACGGCAACAGGAACGCTGAGGTAAGGATCAATAACACCATGGAAGCACTCAAATATCTTGGACTGGATGGCAGATTACGTCTTGAATGGGTATCTGCGAGCGAAGGAGCACGGTTTGCAGAGGTCGTCAGCGAGTTCACAGAAGAGATCCAGAAACTTGGACCGAATCCGCTGAAAGCGGCATAATGTGTCAGTCTCACGGCTGGCACGATTTTTTATCGGTGGCGCGCCGCGACATCGAAATCTTAGGGTATACCATAAACATACGGTACTTGAGGTGCTTGTGTACTTAGAGTCCCACTCAAGTGCTTATAGTACCGGGGAGGTTAAACATCTCAGGGATGGTTATCCGGAAGACTTGAAATGCTAAATGATACAATGATCTTTTTTTACATACTTTCGTGGAGGAAACAGTTCCCATGAACACGAGAGCGACCGATGCTCATACAACATGATCACCAACAGGAGGGTTTTTTGTTCTTTGCGCCACCTGCGTCCTCGCGTCTTTCTCGTTCTCTTTCCAATTTAACGAGAAAGGCGCAAAGGGGCAGAGACGCGAAGAGGATTGTCAACCCATGTCTCCACGTCTTTCGTGTTGTTGTACATCCGACTGACCATTACAGATTTCTTCCGATTCTTCTGGTGTGGGAGGTTTATGGTGTGGTTGTGTGTACCAGCACCGCATCAATGATACCATCGACCTCTCGAATCTCTTCAAGCACCTGATGAGGGATATCCGAATCAACGCTCATAATCATGATCGCCGTGCCATCTGCGCAACTGTCCTGCATCGCTGATATATTGATGTTATCCCTGCCAAGGATCGTGCAGCATGGACCTATTATGTTTGGACGGTTCTGATGCCGTGAGACGATCATATA
>JAUWHQ010000201.1 GCA_030605805.1 Methanosarcinales archaeon
AGGTGCAGACCCAGATATCTCGGTTCGTACGGTTTCCCATCGACCATGATGTAATAGTGTCCGTACGACTCCACACCAGCCACACCAGCAAGAGCTATCCCTGAGTCGATGCCGGCGCACCCGAGCGTCTCGTGTGCAAGCACCGCCATCGGGCTGCACCCGACAGACCAGATGACCGCGTAACCGATCATGATCATGATTGTCATCCCATTCAGAATGCTTTTTTTGTTTGTGTTTCTATCAGCCATGTCCTTATGACCTCGTTTCTGCGCCTTGCGGGAGCCAGGGAGTTCGAGGAATCGTTTTTGAGCAAAAATAGCCGTGCATAGTGTACACTAATGCTTTTTTTCTGCACTCATCGATCCCGATTCAGGTGATGCGTCCTGCAACACCTTGAATCATTTGTTTGGTCTCACGTCATAGACGTCCTAAGGGTACATAAAATGTCAAGAACCAGTGGTTCTAACCAGTGATTCGGACGTATGGTCAGGTAGTTACATGATCATGATCATGGTGAGAAACAAGTGACAACCTTTTCACAAACACATATATAAGGATGTGACCTCATAATGATAATTACCACACATGTTATTCTCCGACACATCCGTTCGTGTGGTTGAAAACTCCATTCGCGTGGGGTCTGCAGCCCCTCTACACCGGGGCTGCATTCTTCTTATCGATTCTTTCTGGCACAAACCTTATCTCAACAGCGGTAGTATTGGTAAGCGAGGTGGTTTTATGGAGCAGGAATTGTATAAAAAAATTCTGATTGCAACAGACGGCTCGGCTAACACCAGAAGAGCGGTCAAATACGGCATCGAACTTGCCCGCGTCGCCGGCGCAGATGTTTGCGCTGTGTACGTGCTCGACACAAGCGTATTCGCTTCCATGCCGATGGACGCCGCATGGGAAAGCATGTATGAACTGCTGCGTGCCGAAGGTAACGAGGCTCTGAAGTATGTAGAGGATAAGGGCGGGCAGTCTGGTGTATCGGTCGAGAGCGTTGTTCTGGACGGACACCCCGCGCACGAGATCGTCGATTATGCGAAGGAGAACGAGATCGACCTGATCGTGATGGGCACGCTCGGCAAGACCGGGCTTGACCGGATCCTTCTTGGAAGCGTCGCAAGCACGGTTGCCCACACATCGACCATACCGGTGATGATCATCCGCGGTACTGGTGATGAGGATGCTGCCGATTAATGCCCGCGAAGACGCTCGAGGATCGCCTCTGAAAGACGTTTCTTGAGTTCCATGTACTCGACTCCGGAGAGACCGATCTGTTCGAGTACGGCGTTTCGCAGGAAACACGGCTTCGTGAGTTTGCAGCACCAGATCAGCGTCCCGAAGCACGTATGATCCCCAAGTTCGAGCGGCGTGCCGCGTGTGAGTTCCACTTTCAGGTCTGCGAACTCCTGCGGCGTTATCCCGTATCTGTTGAGTACCCCATGAATCGCACACGGTTTGACAGGTAAGCAGCAGAAAGCGAGCGCCCGATCGTCCCCGCCGCCACAGATATGTTTTGGTGCATTGTACCATCCGGTCTGCTCCTGAAACATGGTTATTTGACTAACAAGAGTATCTATCACGTCAGAATTCGCTAATGTGGCTCTTGCGAGCGAGACCATGTCCGCACCATGCCCAAACATCGCTTTTGCGCTTCCAAAGTCCACAACAGAATTATTGCCGATGATGAATAGATCGGTCGCATTCCTTGTCGCCTTGATCGCACGGTGATCCGCGCCCGCACCCGGTTTCATGGCATCGATATGGATCGCGTCCGCGCCTGCCTGCTCGATTGCGATTGCAAGCTCTCCGTCGTCAACGACGCCGGATCTGGTCTTCACGCACAGAGCAACCCCGGTCTTCTTGACTTTGGAGATCATCGATGCCAATCTATCCGGATCGCGGAGAAGAGGTTCTCCCACGCCAATATGGGTCATCTCCGGCTGTCTGCAGTGTGCATCGATCTCAAGGATCGCGCCATACTCCTTTGCAAGAAGTGCCGCACTTATCAGCGGTTTTATCTCAGTACTGCGGACGTTTAACGCGATTGCGGGCGGATCTTCCATCTCGTTCAGTCGTTCCAGCTCGCTTCGCAGGTGCTCGATCGGTTCTGGCGTTACGAATTCAGCACGCCCGCGTTCCCTGATCCGAACCGCCGCGTCGTTTGTCGCATCATCCAGGTTGTATCCGCCGAGTATAGCAAGCCCTGCGCTCATAGCAACTTTCCTGACAAAATCCAGGTCCGCGATGCCAGCCATCGCCGCAAGCGCAATCGGGTTTCTGATCTGCGCGTAACCAATGTGTATGTCAAAGCCAGTCAAATAAATGCCTCTCTTCGTTGATATCGAAAGTGTTGCATATCAACGTTGTGGTTCATGGTCGTGGTTCATGGTTGCGGGTCCGGGCGCCCATGCAAATCATCGCACACCACCCCCGGGCGTCAATCAGGCACCATACCATCACATAGATTTATCAATGAATGGTTACAAGAGTCGGTATATCCCTAAACCCGCGGGGGTTGCCCAGCCAGGTCAAAGGCGCAGGGTTGAGGGCCCTGTCTCGTAGGAGTTCGTGGGTTCGAATCCCACCCCCCGCATCTCCAAAACCCTTAATTCGAGTAGTTACATAATTGGAGAGAGGTGAATCTTCATGGAGTGTAATCCAATACCAGGATCGATCATATTCAACGCTGTAAAGGATAAAAATTGCATTATTATGGCATGCAACACCAGAATCGTCCCTGGCATCACAAAAGGCATTTTCCAGGCTGCAAAGGATCTCGATTCTGCAATTATAATCGAACTGGCAAAGTCGGAGTGTAATCAAGAGGGCGGGTACACAGGGCTTACCCCTGCGGAATTGTCGATGCGGACATGTGCGGTCGCATGCGAGGTGGGGCTTGACATCTGGGCGTTACACGCGGACCATATCGGCGTGAAGAAAGGGACGGTCGAAGAACTCGGCTTGGTCAAGGAATTGATCGCGGCACAGATCAAAGCCGGTTTCACCAGTTTTGCGATCGACGCATCACATCTCTTCAATTTCGATGGCAGAACCCCGGCAGAGGAACTTGCGCCGAACATCGATGCAACGATCGAGCTTGCGCGATTCATAGAATCAGAGATGGGTGGTCGTGACTTCGGGCTGGAAGTGGAAGTCGGCGAGATCGGGCGGACCGACGGCTCTGGCATGGTGCTGACAACGCCTGACGAGGCGGTGGCGTTCATCACGTCGCTTAATTCGGCAGGTGTGCACCCGCAGGTGCTTGCGATCGCAAACGGCAGCACGCACGGCAACATCTTCGACGAGCACGGCAACCCGATCGAGCAGGTCACAATCGACATCCCGAGGACCCGGGCGGTGGCAGAAGCGCTCCGGGAGAATGATCTGGAGGTGCGGATTGCGCAGCACGGCATCACAGGAACACCGCGACACCTGATTGCAGAGCAGTTCCCGCACGGCGATATCATCAAGGGGAACGTCGGCACCTTCTGGATGAATCTTGTATGGGATGTACTGAAAGACGAAGAGCCGGACCTGTACCAGAGGATATGGGACTGGACGGTTACGAAGTATGCGGCAGAAGGGAAGCGGGATATCGAGGTCTTTGGCAAGGGCGGCAAGTTTGCGATAAAAGAGTTCTTTAAGGAGCTTTATTCTCTTAATGATGCGACCGTATCGGTTATCGAGGATCGGGCGTACGAAGAGGCGAGTAAATTCATCAGAGCGTTCAAATCCGAAGGGACTGCCGGAATCGTGCGGGAGTACATGGATTCATGAACTCGGTGGTCCTTCTCTCAGCAGGGCTGGACTCAACCGTCGCTTTCAAACATGCTTATGACCAGTGCAGAGAGGTTTTCTGCCTGACCTTCGATTACGGGCAGCAGGCGGCAGCAAAGGAGATAGAGTGTGCCGCACGGATATGTGACAAGTTTGGTGTGCCGCACGAAGTAATCGAACTGCCGTGGATTGCGCGTTTTTCGGGGGCACTTGCCGGCACGTCAGAACTGCCGCAGATCGCAGAGCATGAACTTGACAGCGAAAAGGCAGTGGACACCGCCAGAGGCGTGTGGGTGCCTGCAAGGAACCTGATCTTTATGGCTATCGCAGCCGGCTATGCAGAGAACTATGATTACGATTTTATCACGGTTGGTCTTGATTTCGAGGAGGCGAGAACATTTCCTGACAATACTCGCGAGTTTGTCGAGCGGTTCGATCGTGTACTTGAATATGGCACGCTCAGCCATCCAAAGATAAATGCGCCGCTTATCCGCATGAATAAGATAGATATCGTGCGTCTCGGCATACTGAATGGTGCGCCGCTTGAGCTATCATGGTCGTGCTACAGGTCAGGAGATGTGCCGTGCGGGGTGTGTGAGTCGTGTCTGCGGCGTGCAAGGGCATTTGAGGTGGTGGGAGTTGAGGATCCGGGGCTTCCCGGGCGCAATCGCCCCGTAGAACCTTTCTACCTAACCACCTAACCTTGGGTCTTCAACAATCTTTTTGACCAGTCAGAGTCACAAGAATGACCATGCTTGATATTGGAATTGTAGGCGGCTCAGGGTACACGGGTTGCGAACTGATGAGGCTGCTCCTGCAGCACCCGGAAGCACGCGTCAGGATCGTAACATCAAGAAGGCTTGCAGGAACCCGGGTCACGAACATTCACCGACACCTCTCCGGATTGATCGATCTGTCTTTCGAGAACCCATCGCCGTCAGAGATCGCTGATGCGTGCGATCTCGTATTTACGGCAGTACCGCACGGCGCCGCAATGGATATTGTTCCCGCGCTCCTCAAGAGCGATACGCGCGTGGTCGACCTGAGCGCGGATTACCGGCTGCCGGCGCAGGTATTCGAGGAGACCTACGGACGTGTGCACACCGACCCGAGAGACGGAGATGCGGTCTTTGGTCTTCCTGAACTGCACCCGGAGGCTTCCGAGGCGCGCCTTGTCGCAAATCCGGGATGCTATCCGACAGGTGCGATACTATCGGCAGCACCGCTTGCAAAAGTAGGAATGGTTAAATACGCAATCTTTGATTCAAAATCAGGCATCTCCGGAGCTGGCGTAGAACCATCTGAGACATCGCACTACCCGAATCTTGCAGAAAACGTCCGTGCTTACAATGTCACCACGCACAGACATCTGCCAGAGATTGTCCAGGAACTGGGGCTGCTGGATAGCCCACTTAATCGCAACCGCGTATTCTTCACGCCGCATGTTGTGCCTGCCATTCGCGGGATTCTGACGACTGCGCACCTGATTTTGCGTAAAGAGTGTGAACCTAATGCGATTCTGGACACGTACAAAGAGTTCTACAGGGATAAACCGTTTGTCCGGGTGCGGGAGGTAGGAGAAGGCATCCCGAACCTCGCAGACGTGCGTGGCTCAAACTTCTGCGACATCGGGATTGTGTGCGGGGGGAACCGTGTGGTCGTGATATCTGCGATCGACAATCTCGTAAAAGGCGCAGCAGGGCAGGCGATCCAGAACATGAACCTGATGCTTGGGCTTCCTGAGACATGCGGGCTTCTGATTCCACCATTGTCGCCGTGACCCCGCGAAAAACAAGAAAAGATACTTCAACAACCCATGAGCATGATATCACCATGGCACTACACGAACTGATCTCTGCTGGAAAAGGAACCATAAAAGCAGACCTTGCGCTGACAGGTGGCAGGGTCGTCAACGTCAACACAAAAGAACTTCTCAGGGCAGACATCGCAGTAAAAGACGGCATTATCGTTGGAATCGGAGATATATCCGACAAAGTCGGCGATGGCAC
>JAUWHQ010000224.1 GCA_030605805.1 Methanosarcinales archaeon
ATGGCGTTCCTCTGAGACGGTATTTACGGGTGTCGATGGATCACAGATATGGTTTCGGCAAATCACGCAACGCCATACTTTCTACCCCGCGAGCATTCGTGACTTTCAAAAGCATTGGGGCAATGGGATGGTATGATATGCAATATTTACTCTCTGGAAGATCCTCAAAAGTGGTTAGAAGAATATCATAAGCGTTTCAATCTCTGAAATGGTTAATTCGATGGTGAAGCGCCGATTTGGCGCGCTGCTCGAGGAAACGGCTTGATTCGGCGGATGGGAGACTACAGACGCGGCTGAAGCTTGTGGGGCACAATATCCGAAGAGTGGGCATCTTGAGATCATGGGCAATGTTGCGCCGCACTGGCTGCCGGGCAGGGGTATACGTGAATTTCGTCCCAAAGCCGCATCATTGGGACGAGACT
This sequence comes from Methanosarcinales archaeon, assembly GCA_030605805.1. GTDB lineage: Archaea > Halobacteriota > Methanosarcinia > Methanosarcinales > Methanogasteraceae > Methanogaster_D. The sequence goes on from JAUWHQ010000224.1 coordinate 423, forward strand.
TGATGCGTAAAAAGTCTCATCGTTTGGTTTGGCTACCAACGCTCACAAAGCCGTTATCTCACACCTTTTTCGCTTAAAATCACGGATACAACCCGATGCTCTGATACGATCCGAAGGACGACGGCGCCGTGAACTCGACCACCGTGTTTGCACCACCTTCAGGCACCAGATTGATCGAGACCGTTGTTCTGGCATCGATGGTCAGGGCTGCCTCGCCGACCCTTGGATCGGTGTTCTTGAGACTGGCAAGCGTTGACTCATCCGTGCATGTGTTGCTCGGCGCGGTCAGCAGAGTGACCTTGACCAGATCGCCCCTGGTCATCACCGGATTGCCCGGACTGAACGATTTGTCGGCGTCCCGCACCATCTCTGCGACAAAGAACATGTCTGCACGCATGAAGTACTTGGTCGCATAATCACCCGTGTCAGCCTTGGTCGCGTTGTATCCGAGATGAACTGTGCCTGCACTGGTCTTGTTCACATAAGTTGCGTTGGTGCCGATGGTGGCGTCCGGGTACGGCACCCGTATCTGTGTCAGACCGTCTGCGACCAGCCGGTAGGTGGTGAGGCGGTTTGAGTCGGTGCTCGAAAACATGCCATCGCTCACGATGGTGGCATTGGTATCGATCGCGCCCTCGATATACCGAAGGTCGTTGGTGGTCGTGCCATCGGTGATGGTGATCACGACCTGACCCAGATCGACAGCCTCTGAGCCGACCTTCAGCGAGCACCGCAGACTGAGCCGATCGATGGTATCAGAGAATGTGTCATCGTCGCCGGTGGATGCATTCGTGCCGCTGCGCCAGCCTTCGATCGATTCTACGTCGATGTTTGAGGAGACTTCCTTGCTGGCTTCCTTTCCGGTGCCAAGTGCCTTCTGCTGGAGGACTCCCGAGGTCTCTATCAACACTGCAGCCGCCACCGCTGCAATCATCACCATCGCAATGAATATGATCAGGGTGCCGATGCCCACCTGGGCACGGCGGTCCTGCGCCAGTCGTTCCGGCGCGGTAGACACGACAGCCACAACCGCAGTCCGCAGAATCGGTCGTTTGTTCATTATGCATCCCCTTTTATGATAGGTATCAAGCCCGTATCCATTTTATGTATTCGCGCCATATAAATTTATCTTCGCATGAGTGGGGTGTTCCGTACCGATTATGGAAATGTCCGGAGGGTTTGCTTGCATCATGCCGATAGCCACCCATGTTCCATACCGGGCACATCCGGGCAATAGCGGTGTAACGCCTTCGGCGTCGACAGAGTAGAGTGAAATACTCTATCGATCTCTGTTATCAAAACAACTACCGGTTTATCCCGCTGGAGCGTATCAGCGACTTTTTCGAGGATGTTTTTCGATCATCGCCCAAACGGAGGCGATCATCCTCCGGGCAAATGCGACCTGCGCGGAGATAGGTAAAACCAGCCAATGAGGTGATCAAAGAGCAGTTGATAAACGCTCATGTAGTTAACAACGATTGCACGAGTTTGCGAGTGGAGGGTAAGCTGAAGCTGGCTCGCATGTTGCCAGCACTCTGAATTTAACGTATTATGGTGTGCACCACGAATGCGTGGCAAGGATGCGATGGATGAGGGTAGGAATTTTAGCAGAATTCGGAGGAGTTGCTGTGCATGATCAGGAGCCCCTATTTCAATTACAATGACGTAATGCGTGGGCTTTTGCACGCGTGTACCACTTGAGATACCTCGCATTCGTTCACGAACAGTATGAGCATGGACTCGGGCAGAAGAGATGAGCCGATGCTTGCTGGATATCAAGAAAGAGGTGAATCAAGCCTGCTTGTATAAAGACTGGCTTGATTCCGATAAGATCAATGAGTTCGAAGTGCGTTATGATAAGATCATTGAGGGGGACTCAAACTAAACCCGCTACCTCCAAAAGAACCAGGAAAGCGTGGGCAAAGGTCAAACAATCTCCGCCCAAAAATCTGCTTGACAGGTTATCGGGACACAAACGGAAGTGCTGGCATTTATGTACGACAATGATTAAGCCGTTTGACAATAACCATGCTGAGCGGGACGTACGCATGATGAAACTGAGGCAGAAGATATCGGATACTTTCCGGACTGCTGGAGGGGCAGATGTGTTCTGTAGTATTCGCGGGGGTACATATCTACAGCGCGGAAGAACGGGCGCCGTATGCTCGATGCGACTGCCGGATGCGCTTAGAGGGGATCCGTTTATTCCATCCGGCTGTGTAGGTGAGTGGTTACCTGATGCCTTCGTATCTGCAGGAGATTGGTGCCTCTTTGATCGCCAAGTTCAATTCTTTTGCTGCAAGAATCGTCTCTGATTCGATTGAGAAATCATTTCCATTTAATACGTGTGTCATCGATTGGATTGCTTTCCTGCTCAGTGCGCGGAAACCGGACTGTGAATCGGTAACCGTTCCTGATATACCTGTCATGATGTCGAGCACGGCTCTGCCTCAACCTTTTTTCCAAAAAGGTTGATCAAAAACATCCAACCTCCTTCGGAGATTGGATTAACTGAATATTGTGCGGGTGTGCGTAGCATCAGGGTATGTGAGCGTAAAAGTTATTGAAGGAGATGAAAAGATTACATATCATGCTCAAAGACTTCCCAAAGGACCTCGCACTCGTGATCCTCCTCACGCTTTCCTGCATGCTGTTTGTGCTGATCCCTCCACTGAACGAAACGCCGGTGAGGGTCGTGCTCGGTCTGTTGCTGGTGCTCTTCCTGCCCGGATATTCATTGATCGCGGCGCTGTTCCCGGGAAGGGACGATCCGGACGGGACCCGAGCGGTTGCGCTCAGGTTTCAGGGCTCGAGTATCGCAGTTGTGCCGCTGCTCGGGCTGGCACTCAATTACACGCCGTTTGGAATTCGATTAATGCCGATACTTGTTGTGCTGTCGGTGTTCTCGGTTTCGCTTGCTGTGATCGCGTATGTGCGGGGGCTTCCGGAAGGGGATCGGTTTGTGGTTGTGGTTGGGGTTTCGAGCGAAGATTTTTAAGCCCGAAGACCAATTTAATTATAGTGATGGTCATGCGAATGAAAGCGATATACAAGGACGAGGTTTTGAAGCCACTTACGAAGCCTGATTTGAGAGAAGGGGAGGAAGTTGAAATAAGTATAGTGCCCATGTCTTTATCTAAGGATTTTCGAGGTGCTCTAAAACTTCCCGATCCAAATCTGATGGAAGAAATCGCAGAAAGTGATGAACTTATATAAGATGTTTTCAATTCCATCAGGTGAAAAGGTTTTATTTGACACGAACATATTTATTTATTCAGCATTGGACCATCCAAGATATGGGGACTCTTGTACATATCTCATCTATGAAGTTGAATCCGGAGAAATAAGGGGGTACATTCCTACCGTTGTGCTGAACGAGTTGTTGCACAGGCTGATGATTGCCGAAGTCATCAAAAGTGGCTTTGCAAGAAACACAAAGGATGCGATAAAAGTTTTGAAACATGATATAAGTATAATTCCGAGTTTGGATATTTGTTGGGAAGAGTTGGATAGAATATTCGAGATGCGTTTCATCATCCTGGAAGAAAACCCAGACACCTTTAAGGAGTCGATTCTCATCTCACGTAGATATTCGCTGCTGGCAAAAGATGCGTATATTGCTTCATTTGCCAGATCTTATGGAATTACAAACATCGCAACCAATGATCGGGATTTTGAGCGAGCCCCGTGGCTCAATGTCTGGAAGCCGTGAGCATCGTGCCCATGCCGCCGGCTGCCGCGCTCTCGCTGCTGATTCCGGCGGCGTGCTTGCGCTCTGCGTCTGCTGCGGCTGGCTGGCGCTGGTTCCGCCGGCGGGCTGGTGGTGCTGCGGGCGCCTGCCGGCTGGGGTGCGGCTGGGCATGGTGACGGCGCAGCCGTTCAGTAATGGGTGGCGGGTGATGGGTAACATGTTACAGATTACAGATTACCGCCCGAAGGGCGACGGCTGGCGGGTGCGTGCCGGGTGTTTGATGCGGCGGAGGGGCTTGGTTTTATATGAACCACTAACCCGCGAGCAGAAGAGAAATATATGAACACGACGAAAGATTACATATCATGCTCAGAGACTTCCC
>JAUWHQ010000022.1 GCA_030605805.1 Methanosarcinales archaeon
GCGGCTAATCATCCCCTCACAGGATATTACTGGTTAAATAAGTGGGGTGGGTTAAAATGTTTGGGGTTTGAGATGTGCCTGTGGAACATAAGTTACAGTATAAAAATAATATTTTTTAGATAGCTAAAACCGCTATCAGTAGAAATTATGCAAAAATGGATGGCGACCTGCGGAATGTGAGTTCTCGGTTCGAGTGTCCTACTATTTGAGGTGTCGATGATCCCGGATGATCTCAAACGTGTATCGGTTGAGAAATTGATCGCCCGCGTGGCAATTGAAATCAGTCAGGTTACCGATAGCATCACGAATCTGGCAACGCGGATCATGAATGATTGCGGTATCGGTGCCATGGATGCTATGCATCTTGCAATCGCAATTCGGAGCGGGGCGCAAGTATTCTTAACCACCGACGATGCCATATTATCTCGCGCCGATCGCATATCCACATACAGCATAACCGTTAAAAATCCAACGGAGATGGTATAACATGGCTGGAGCGATATCCATTGAAAAAAGTGCAGAAGTTATGGAAAAGACATTTACGATACTGAAACACGAATTGAATGCAGAAGAGTACCTGATCTATCTTCAGGTAATTACTCCGAGACTTGGAGATGCGACCAAAGAACTTCGGGAAGGGACCGAGGGAATCAGTCTGCAAGAGGTTTTTGATGGCGCAAAGAGTGTGGAGCGAAGGGTTGGGGGCTGAGATCGGTGATGGGGCGTTTGGTAAGTTGGTTGATTTAAAATGAGAGGTTGAGGCAGAATTGCATAGAAAAGAGAACTTTGATACGCTGGTTTCCGACGGTACAGTTTATAATGTCACTATAGTGGATATTGCTTATTATGGAGACGAGGAGAAGCTGCTCTTGACCCGGAACAGGAATTTCAAGGGCAGGATGGGGCGCAACAACGCGAGAGATCTACATCTCATCCGTTGAGACCGCGGCGGTGAGCGCGATTCACCGATCAGCACGAGGTTTGGAAACTTTTCTTACGATGATCGCCTCTGCGATCTGGAGATTCTTGTACATGATCATCTCCACATCATGCCGCTCCACGTGCGAAAGCAGATCAGCACCCTCGGCGCGCCATATCCATGCGTAAAACCGACTCAAAAAGTTAAAAATGTCGAGCGGACCCTTATCATTCTTCAAATGAAGCAAACTGATCGTGCCGCCAGTTTTAACAGCTCTGAACGCTTCTGTAAATGCGATCTCGGGTCCATCGATGGTGTCCATGCCGCAGGTGCAGAATGCCGCGTCGAAGGTCTCATCGCCAAAAGGCAGCAATTGAACCGTCCCCTGAACCCTGTGAAGATTCTTATGGTTTTTATTTCTGAAACTGTTGATCTTCAATACGTTTCTGGAGATATCGATCCCCACAACCGTCCCGTTCTTCACCCATTTCGCAAGCAGCCCGGCATTTCTGCCAGTGCCGGTTGTTAGATCGAGCACCAGACCCGAATCGCCAAGATTTGTCGCTTTTATCAGTTTCTTGCGAGAAAACTGCTTTGAACCGAGCCACAGCACATCATCGAGATCGTACAGCAAAGCAAGACGGTTGTATCGGTCTCTTGTCTTTTTAGTCTCGTCTCTGTAATCTGACATTACCAAAAACCACTTCCTCAACTTCTCAAAACAGACTCCATCTCAGAGACCCTTGCAGATAATTTACGCATCAGTTCTTCGTTATCCTGATGAAACAGCTCCTCACCGCAGACCTGACAGATGAAATCGGTCTCGCTTGCGGTCTCGAAGAGAAATCTCGCACAATTGTTGTCGCAGACATAGAATGTATTATCTGCCTCGAATGCGAGGCGTTCTCTCATATTGCCGAGCAGTTTCTCAAATTCAATGCCCAGACGGTTGTCGATGTTGTCCAGATGGATCGTCCAGTGGTATGTGAGCCAGCCGGTCTCTGGGTTGCGCTCCCGCCGGTAGCTTGCCATCCTGTTCTCGTACAACTTGAATAACGTCCTCCGGATGTCGTTTATATTTATATCGGTCTCTGCTGCGACCTTTTCATCAACGATCTCTCCGGGAGGCATTTTTTTGACGATATCCACGCCATCCGCGCCGATGATTCGTACCAGATACCGGTTTACAACAGAATCATGCGTATTGATCAATCGACCACCCTTTGTTTTTTTATCCATCCTTGTCCATCTTCCGGAGAGTTGTTATATTTATCGTATCAGACACTGCTTGGTCCGGCACCACTGCTTGATGCTTAAGGTCATGCAAACATGCCTTCAGAGTACATGCCTGGTTTGCTTACCGGAACCAGCGTGTCTTTGATCGCATTTTCGAAATCATTGAGATATACCGCATCCTTCTCGCCGCGCACCGCATACATCCCGGCTTCCATTGCAATCGCCTTCAGATCCGCGCCGTTTGCGCCATCGGTAAGCGATGCAAGATGATCAAAATCGACATCATCGGCAAGTTTCATCTTCGCAGTGTGGATGTGCAGAATCTGTGTACGTGCTTCACGGTTCGGCATCGGGACATAAATCAACCGATCGAAACGCCCGGGGCGGAGAAGTGCCGGATCGAGAATATCGGGTCGGTTGGTCGCCGCAAGAAGCCGCACCTCCCCCCTTGGATCAAATCCGTCCATCTCTGCGAGTAATTGCATGAGCGTGCGCTGAACCTCTCTGTCGCCTGAACCGGCATCCGTGAACCGTTTTGCCCCGATCGCGTCCAGTTCATCAATAAATATGATCGAAGGCGACTTCTTTCGTGCCATCTCAAAGACATCCCGTACTACGCGGGCACCCTCTCCGATGTATTTCTGCACAAATTCGGACCCTACCACGCGGATGAATGCAGCATCGGTCTGTGCAGCAACCGCTTTTGCAAGAAGAGTCTTTCCAGTCCCCGGAGATCCGAATAACATCACGCCTTTCGGTGGTTCGATGCCGATACGCTCGAATATCTCCGGTTTGGTGAGTGGGAATTCTACGGCTTCCCTCAGCGATTCTATCTGCTTATCCAGCCCGCCAATCTGATCATAGCCAATGTCTGGCGATTCGATGACCTCCATGCCACGCACTGCAGGATCCCGGGTCATCGGAACGACGGAAATGATGGAGAGGTGCTCCTTGTTGAGTGCTACCTGCACGCCAGGCTTGAGATCGTCCTCATTGATGAATTGGGACGTCCCGACGATGAATTCCGGACCCGTGCTTGATCGTACAATCGATCTGCCGCCATCGAGAATCTCCACGAGCGTGCCAAGCAATTGCGGCATGGTTTTCAGCTTATCCAGCTCGCTTTTCAGTTTTCTGACCTCGCGCTCGTATCTGATCCGCTGGTCTTCAGCTTGCTGCTTCTCACCCTCGATTCTCTGATACCGGGTTCTGAGCAGATCGTTCTTCACTTCGAGCTGTTGCATACGGTCCATCACATACTTTGAGAACTCAGTTGAATCCATGCCCGTGTCGGAGTCCATTTCTGCATCCACCATGATTAAATTATTAAACATTCTGATAGCACATAAATCTTTATGGGGCTTGTGTTCTAGACTTGCCCAAGCGAAGACCGAACTTAAAAACGATACGGAGGTTGCTAAACGCGTATGCAATGTGAACTATGCGGCACGGATATTCATGGAGAACCACGTCGGGTAATCATCGAGGGCACTGAGTTGAGCGTCTGTGGCAGTTGCGCACGGCACGGGCATGAGGTCAAGCAGATACCGCCCAGCGTGCAACATACCCCCACGACTACGAGGGTTCCAACGCCTGGCATCTCGTTTCGCGCGCCACCACGGAGGCGCCCTGATATGTTTGACCAGATGACCGATGAACTGGTAGATGATTATGGCAGGGCGATCAGGCGCGCCCGCGAGGCAAGTGGCATGTCCCACGAAGAGCTGGCACTGAAGATAAAAGAAAAGGCATCACTACTCAAAAAAATAGAGCGGGAAGCAATCATACCCGAAGATAAGGTTCGTAGGAAGCTTGAACGGACTCTTCAGATCACTCTCACCGAGGAGCTTGAGTAGCGTCACTTCCGGCTTTCCGGAAATTCAGGCAGAGATCAGGTCAGATACGGCAGAAAGTACAGCGCCCGGGTGTCTCAGCACTGTGATCCCTTCCATCTCACCAAGTTGCATGGTATTTCTCATATCCACGTCGCGCACCTTGATTTCAGCATAACCGCCCCGGATTGCACCGTGCGGACACGCTGCGACACATTCTCCGCAGCCGGTGCATCGCAGCAGGTCGATCTGGGTCTCGATTGCGTGCTCTGGGCACTGCTCTGCGGGCATACAGATGGGGCAGGTGTGTTGAGCGCATATCTCGCGGTCGATGGTATACGGCATCCTCGATAAAATCCTGCCCTCGATGTCTACCGGCACTATGTAAACCGGGATGCCGCCTTTCACTGCCTGTGAGACCGCGTTTGTCGGCAGCGAGTCTGCTATGCCGTGCACGATCTTTGCAACGGTGTTCGAGGTTGCCGGCATCACAAAAAGGGCGTCGTACTTATTCAGAAGAAACCTGCCGACCTTGGGTGAACTCCGACCCTGCTCGCTCTCCAGAAAGATCTCTTCGAGATATTCCCCATTTGCGATTGTTTTTAGTTCATCGAAGAGTCCGTACATCCGCAAAACCTCTTCTGCGGACTGTGATGCGAAGATGGTGATTCTGATCTGCGGATTATCTTTCTTTAGTTTCTTGAATGCGTCGTAACTCTCTGACAGATGGTGCCCCGCGCCTGTGATCGCCCATGCAAGATTCAGGTGCATGATGGTGGTTGTGCTGTGCGGCATTTAACGGTTGTTATATGAATGCCATTGAACCTGTTCCGGATATGTTTTTGTCTGATGGGGTGGTAAAAACACGTGCTAAACGAGGTGATTCGCATGAGGACCATTCACATCGTCGTAACAGGCATGGTACAGGGCGTAGGGTTCCGTTACTTCACTGTGAGACGTGCCCGGAATCTCGGTCTCTGTGGCTGGGTGCGGAACCTGCCAGACGGACGGGGCGAAGCAGCGGTGCAGGGTCCTGACGAGAGCGTCGAGACGCTGATCGATCTGCTGCGAACCGGTCCTGCTGCATCCGAGGTCACGGATCTGAAGATCGAGGAAATTGAAGAGACCAGGGAGATAGGGCAAGAAGCGTTTTCCGGGTTTGATCTGAGGTTTTAAATGTCGAGCGATTCGGTTGATGATTTGATTGAAAAACTGGAGAGTATACGTGGATTTAAGATCATTGCGAGCGAGCCGCAGCACGTTCTGGTGGATATCCGGGATTTTGGAATGGACGCCCCGGAACTGATAGCCCGCCTTTCTGAACACGGAATCCGGGTGCATGAGTGCGGAAGCGATTGCATCCGGATCGATGCGGACGCAATTGACCGAAAGCTGATCGATGTGATCGCCAGTTCGATCAGGGCGTGGGGGCGTGATCTTGCCAGAAGAAACATTGATGATGTGCTGAAAGGAGGAATGTGTGTGGGCAGAAGAGATTGTGAATATTATCCGTGCCATTTCGAGGGGCAGGACTGTACGTTCTGTTTCTGCCCGTTTTATCCGTGCGATGATGCGCGCACAGGCGGCAGATATGTCGAGAGTTCAACCGGCGGCATGGTCTGGAGTTGCGTGGACTGCACGATCATCCACGAACCCGATGTCGCGCAGGAGATACTTGATGGGTTGATGGCGCTTGAACCAGGTGGTGATGTGCGGACAGTGTTTCAAAAGACGGTCGCAAGACGCCTGTCAGGCACTGCATAGGTCTGGCAAGGTAAGTATATCCGGAGGTTCATACAACAGTACCGGTCATGCCTGCAAACACCAATATCGACGATATCATCCGGCTTCTAAAAAGCTCGAATAAAAGATTTGAGCCATCTGCGATTGCGAAGGTCTCTCATGAACGCGACCCGTTCCTGGTCCTGATCTCGTGCCTCTTGAGCCTCAGGACGAAGGACGAAGTGACCTCTGCCGCCTCAGAACGGCTATTCTCCCTGGCTAAGACGCCTGAGGAGATGTTGGGACTTAGTACCGCAGATATCGAGGATGCGATCTATCCGGTTGGATTCTACCGGAGAAAGTCCGTGCAGATTCAAGAGATCTCAAAATGCCTGATAGAACAGTACGATTCAGAGGTTCCTGATGAGATCGATGAACTTTTGAAGTTCAAGGGTGTTGGAAGAAAGACTGCGAACATCGTGGTCACGTTCGGGTTTGGCAAGCCGGGAATCGCCGTGGATACGCATGTGCACCGGATATCGAACCGGCTCGGGCTTGTTGTGACAAAAATGCCGGATCAGACCGAGTTTGAGTTGAGAAGGATATTACCAGAGGAGTACTGGCGGGATTTTAACGATCTGCTCGTGGTTCACGGGCAGAACGTCTGTACACCGATCAGCCCGCGGTGCAGCGAGTGTCTGATCAGCGGGTATTGCAGGAAGGCTGGCGTCACCCGGCAGAGGTGAGCGGATCGCCCCATGGCGCGCATGATGTGCACTTCCGCGATTTATCCATCTGCAGCGTATTCATAAGTTTACGGATATGAGGATGCCTGCCCAAAAATAAAAAAGAGTTTGAGGGAGTTATCCCTCAAATCCGTGTTCTGCCGCGCCCGATCAGGTACGAAACCGCGATCAACAATACGACCGCTGATACGCCCGCAAAGCCTGGCAAGCTCTTCTTCGCTGGCTTCTCGGCAGCCGCTTTCACTGTTGCTACAGGCGTTGCCTTTTCTGACACAGCAGGTTCTGCTGGCGTTACCTGATCCTCTGATGTCGGTGCGGTCCCATCCGGTGCGGTTGGATGAGGCGCGGCTGCCACGGTCGCTGCCGGCGTTGCCAGCGGATATGTGCCACCTCCACCAGGACTGCCGGTGGTTGATGTTGTGGGTCCGGTAATCGCACACGAATCTACGACTGTCCCACCTGGCACTGTCGATGTCACCGTAACAGTCAGCGTATTGGTAGAACCCGGACTGCTCGCTGTCAGAATCCAGTAACCGGATTTGCTTGCGCCGGGCGAGATGGTTCCGATGCTGTATGGGTTTGCGCCGCCGCCTGTCCGCGACCAGCCGCCTGGCAGCGTGAGTGCGGCACTGACACCTGTGGCATCAGCCGCGCCACCACCACCTCCATTTGTGATCGTATAGTCAAGCCGAACCGTATCGCCTGCGTTCACCGTTGTTTTGCCCGGAGATAGCGTCAGACTAAGGGTAGGACGATCCTGTATGGTCAGTGTCGTTGTAGCAGTCTTTGTCGCAGATCCTCCGTCACTTGCACTGGCTTGGACAGTGAATGGATTCGAATACGTACCCGGATTGCTTGCAGTCACCGACCACGTAAACGTCTGGCTGGTGTTGGATGAATATGTCTTCACCTGATCCGCGCTCTGGATCGATACCGCACCACCTGTCTTGTCCTGCAACGTGGCTGTAACGGTTATGGTACTTCCAACCCCGCTTGCGGTGATGGTCGCCTGGACCGTGAACGATCCGTCCTTGATCACGGTGCTGTCGTAACTGATCGTTCCGATCGATAGGCTGGATGCACTGGCTATCGGCGCAATCCCGATTGCCAGAGCAAGTGTCATGATTAATAATGCAAATCGTCTCATGATCCACCCCTCATCATCGTCGTATTCTCCATCATGAAACATCGCTCCATGGTCTCAGAATTCTTGTCGTCGGTATTATCGGTGACATTGATCTGGATGACGAATTCACCGAAGGCGAACTCACCTGTTATGTCTTGCAGTTCCTTACCTGTGAACTCCAGCACCCCGACACCATTGGTTATCGTTGAGTTTATGGTGGCTAAGTCGGTGTAGGTGGTTGGTCCCATCTTCATCATATCGCCTTTCATGTCATCCTCACAGCAATCTTCCTTGTCACCTGTATCCATCCACATCACCATCAACTTGTCTACGGTGATGTTGCCGTTCACAGGCTCGTTGGAGAATGTCCTTGCAGTGACGTATATCGATACGTTTCCGCTTACATTGAATGGCGCCCATTCCTTGTTCGCCAGTGTTGTCAGTGTAGCAGTGTCTCCGGATATATTGATATGCGGGATCGCAAAGGGCCATCCCCACACGCTTCCAAGTTGGATGTATTGCTCGTCCTGTATCCAACCTTTTTTATCTCGAGTTCCGCCTTCCTCACCGTACATATCATACGCTTCACACATTCCATCACACATCCAGATCATGGACATATCCTTATCGTCGTCGAAGATTCCTTCGGTCGGATACGATACGCCATTCGGATTATAATCCTCCAGTCTGATATAATACGGTGCCGTAGTGTTTATTTCCCGATCATGGTTCAGATCGCTCTTCAGATCTGCCTCTGTGAATGTTCCTGTGTAGTAGACATCACCGTCCGAAACCCATTCGCTGAATGGATAGATTCCATGGGTGTATGTCCGGTTCGCAAATATGATCTTGCCACCCCACTTCGGTGCCATCGCCACATACCTGTCAAGTTCCGGGATGTACTCGCCGATCCGATATATCTTCGTGGATTCGTCAGTCATATTCATGACCATGACCTGATCCATACTCGAAGACCAGCCCCACTCAGATTGCTCTTCGGTTGTCTTGTTGACATCGTTGAAAGCATACACAGTATACTCACTGCTATAGTTCACCTTCGACACCCTTCCGGACTCAAGTTCGCCATTGGATTCATCGCCATCGATCAGATCCTCCAGACCATTGATATTGTAGAGTGCCCTGGCAAACCTCGACTCAAAGGTGATATTTTCGCTGGTGATGCTGGTTATCGTTATCTCAAGCGGACCTGGTCCCCACATGATCTCATCATCTACAGAAAGACCTGTATGGTTTTGCATCTTATCCCAGCCTTCTCCCAGTGCATACACCACGATCAGGTTGGTTGGATCAGGGGAAGTATACGTGATATTCCAGTACTCCCAGACGGTCATTGTGTCACTCAAATTGAGCGTGTGACTGTCACCCTTCGGATAGTATGCTGTGAAGTTGCAGGTTGTCACCTCACCGCCTCTTGTCAGGTTGATCGAGTCGTTTTCAACCAGATTGCTGGTCTTGCCGTTATCGAAATTGAAGTCATCATAGTAACCTCCGGCTGTGGTATTGAAATACCAGTCATCCTCACAATCGAAGGGCCAGCCAACCAGCTGTATATCAGTACCTGTCATGTCATACAGCATCACCACACCCTGTGCATCCACTTCGACGCCATACTTCACATCGATGCCATTCCCGTCATCAACCTTGTTGGCTGTGATCGTGCCGACCGTGCCAAGACTCGCCTCGACAACGAAACTCCGGATCTCGAGCATCGGCAGCCTCCATTCTTCATCAGGAGATATCGAGATGCTTCCGTATTGTGCAGGCAGGGTCACATTGTAGTGTATCAGGTACTGCCCGTTCGGGATATCGGTGGTAGATAGGTTGATCTGCAGCATCGCAAGACCATTGTCATTCGTAGTGCTGTTGATACCGGATAGCGACTTGTCATTACCAGGACCGAACCATGTGAACTTATCGATCGTCACGTTGGCGCCAGATATTCCAGTACCTCCACCTGGTTCCTGTACCAGGAACGGAATCCTGATGATGGATCCCTGTGAAAACGTGCCAAGCATCATGCCACCCCAGCCAGTCTTGTAACTGGTGAACGTGACCATATACGTGCCGCTTTCGTATCTCAAACCTACGAAGTATATCGGATGTCCTCCAAACTCCACCCCATCCCCGGATGTTGCATCGATGGCACCGGTGAAGTTGGTGGTGTTTGATACGAGCACGGTATCATAGGCTCCTTCTGTTTTGTTATCAGCAAGTATCACATAGTACCGTCCGCTTCCGGTTTGCCAGTCGCACATATATGAACTATCGCCGTCCAGATCAACCTTGAGCCACTCATTATCCCACATCTCGCCGATGATGAACTTGCCTGATTTGCTGATGGATGTATCGATCGTATAGCCGGATCCGAGACAGTCAAGTCCCGCAAGATCGACCGTACCATCTGAACCGATGGACGTGACGTTCCACCGCCTGATCGTGGTACCGCCGCTTTCGTCCAATTCGTTGAATGTATCGCCTTCGGCCATGTTTGTGGTGTTTGCGTCAGAGAAGTTTGCATTGTAATAGTTCACATACAGCGTTCTTGGCTCAGTCAGGTTCACCAGCACCCAGAATGGAGCGCGCACCTTTTCGAGTTCCCAGTCCGCCAGCAGTTGTATACCTGTATGATGGCTTACCTTAGCGACATACGAATTTGTCGCAACCGTATAGTTCAAATTCGGATAGCGACCGTCGTCCGGGTCTTTATCATCTTCATATACCTGCGAGGGGTCATCTGTCACATTGAACGATGTACTGTTGGTATACGCGTTCTCCTCCCGAATGTCTGCCCAATAGAACTCAGGCAGCCCAACGCTCGCAACCTCGACCTGGAACCAGAACGGGGTGAACACTTCGGCACCATCATCATCCACGACCTTGATCGTCATGAAATAGCAGCCTTCCTCCCAGTCAGTGAGGTTGATCGTCAGGTTGACAATATTGGATTCTTTCGGCGTCACAGTGATGTTCATATCATCCCGCGTCATGTACGGTATATCACCGAACATCCCTTCCTTCCGCACCATTGTCACGTTCGTCTCGGATGCACTGATATTATGCGGATCTCCGCCGCCCCAGCTATCACTCGCCTCGACAAGGACGCTCATCTCACTGTTAACACCGAACCGCGGTTCCCCCCAGTTTTCGGTGTACGCCCATGTCACATACGGCTCGCAGTGCACCCATACACTTCTGGTTTCTGTGATACCGTTTGCCTCAGCCTCGAATATGAACTCATATCCGCCTGACTTTGTGAGGTTGCCGCCTGTGTAGTTCACAATCGCAGATATTGTGCTGTTGGTCTCGACCTGTGATATGTCCAGAGCACCGTTCTCCTCGACGACATTCCACTGTGGATTCTCCCAGCTACCCATGTACACGATCTTTTGAAGCGTCAGATTGCTCATCATCAAAGTTGATGGGTCTGAGGAATTCATGGCGCGAACATCGAAACTGACATTCTCACCATATTTCACGTCCCAGCTGATCGGATAGATATCGAGCATGAAGTTTCTGACCTCGAACCAACCCCTGCCATAATCCAACACAGCGTTGCTCGCGCTATCCTCTCCAGTGACGCGCACACGCACGCTGTATCCGCCGGACTTCAGATGCTCCGTTGCATTTATGGTCAGTGTTGCAACCCCATTGGAGTCGGTTGTGCCGCTGGTATTGGCATCGGTGGTATCGTACAAGACATTCTCCCAATTCCGACAGTAACGCACCTCGTCGATGCTGACGGGAAGCCTTGATTGTCCGGTGTGACCGAGGTTTTCGACGGTGACGTTCATGACTATATCAGAAGTTGATGTGAAACTCTTGAACACATCGCCCTGCTTCACCGGGGTTACCCA